>CACDEK010000009.1 GCA_902551735.1 uncultured Pelagibacteraceae bacterium
ATTTAATATTTTTTAAATTTCCAGAAGCAAAATTTGTAACTATAGATTCATAAGCTATTTTTGCACCTTTTAAAAAATCTTCTTTTGCTTTTTCATCAAAATTTGATTGATTTGTTTTTTTTTTTAATATTTTTTCAGCAGAAAAATCATGAGGAAAGCTAGAATCTAAATTTTCTTCATGTCCAGTTCTTTTTCCTAGAATTCCCCTTAATCTTAAAAAAATAAAACCAGCAATCATTGCTAAAAGTATAATATCAATATATTCAAAACTATAATTCATGAAACTAATGTAATTAGTATATTGCTTAATTTCAACTAGCAAATTACACTAAAGATTAATGAATTCACTTTTACTATTAATATTAACTATTCCATTAATTGAAATTTATCTTTTTATAAAGGTAGGATCGTACATTGGAGCATTTAATACTATTTCTTTAATTTTAATTACTGCAATAATAGGTGTTATATATGCTAGATATGAAGGTTTTAATACTCTTAAGTCCGGAATGTCGCAACTTATAAAAAATCAATTGCCTATTTATGAAATTATATCAGGTGCAGCACTTGCTTTCGCAGCTTTACTATTAATTTTACCAGGATTTGCAACAGATTTAATTGGGTTTTTTTTAATTTTTCCTTTTACTAGAAGGTTAATTTTTAAAAAATTTAAAAATAAATATCCTGAAAAAAATAATCAAAAACAAGATTTTATTAATGGAGAATTTGAAGATATAGATGAAGACAAAAATGGAAAAATTTAAAATATTAGCTGAATTTATAAAAGATATTTCAAGCGAAACTAAAGATATTCAAACTTATTTATTTGTTAAAGATTATATTTCAAAATACCAACTTACAATTGATATAAGGACAAAACCTACTAAAAATAAATTGGTTGAAGTTAGTACAATTTTAAAATTTCATGATAAAAATGAAAATCAAAAAAAATCCTATTTTGAACTTGACTATATAACCATCGTTAAAATTGATGAAGACGTAAAAGAAAAAAAGGAAATAGAAAAAATTCTTTTATGTGAAGTGCAAAAAAAAATTCAGCCTAAAATAGAAAAATCATTTACTGACTTAATTAATAATTCAGGATTTAAAAAAGTAAGTGTTACTAATATAGATTTCGATAAACTTTATAATTCTAGATTTAATTAAAAAAATTTTTACTAAATTTCAACTTAATATATTCTTTGTGTTTTTTAATTTCTTCTTTAGTAGGATATATTATTTTTTTTGAATATAATAAATGATTCATATCTATGTTTAGTTTTTCTTTTTCACTAGATTTAAAGTCCAATGTAGGTTCTTTTTGATCAATTAAATTAATATAAACTTTTGATAACAATTCACAGTCAATAAGAGCTGTATGTTTAACCCTTTTAGAATTATCTATATGGAATCTCTTACAAAGAGCATCTAAACTTATTTGGGAACCAGGATATTTATTCCTTGCTAATTGTAAAGTATCTATGACGTTTTGTTTATTAATTTTTGCTTTACCAATTAAAGATAATTCATTGTTTAAATATGTTAAATCAAAATCAGCATTATGAATAATTAATTTTTTATCTTTAATAAAATTTAAAAATTCTTCGTATATATCTATAAATTTTTTTTGAGTGGATAAAAATTCATCAGTATATCCATGAATTTCAAAAGCCTTTTCTGAAACTTTTCTTTCTGGATTTAAATAACAATGAAATTTATTTGATGTCGGAATTTGATTTTCAAGCTCAATACATCCAATTTCAACTATTCTGTGCCCATCTTTTATTTCAAGGCCCGTTGTTTCTGTATCAAGAACTACTTCTTTCATTTTTTATTATTTTTCTTTTTATTATTTTAACATTTTTTTTAACAGAAGAAATTTTAAAATTATTTTTAATTATAAAGTTAGATTTTTTTTTTTTAAATTCTAAGGGTAGTTGAAATTTTTTTAATTTTTTAAAAACTTTTTCATTATAACTAGCCCTTTTTTTTAATCTTTTTTTCATCTCCTTCTTATTCGCATCTATAAAAACTATAAAAAAATTATTTTTATTTAGTTTATTTTCCATCAATAAAGGAATATCTAAAATAACCATTTTTTTTATTTTTATTTTTTTTTAAAAAATTTTTCATTTTATTTCTAACTATTGGATGAACAACTTTAACTATTTTTTTTAAATTATTTTGACTTTTTATTATTGCTTTAACTATTTCTTTTTTTTTAATAGGAAAAGAATAAATATGCTTTGGAAGATTATATTTTAATTTTTTAAAACAATATTTATCTTTATTGTAAATTTTTTTAACTTCAAGATCTGCATCAAAAACTGGACAGTTAAACTGTCTTGCAACAAAACTTTTTCCGGAACCTATGTCACCAACTATTCCAATTTTAATCATTAATCTAATAATTTAATAGTTTCTTCATCAATCTTGGGCATAACTTTGTGCCAAATAGTAAATGACTGATGAGCCTGATAAATAAACATCATTTTTCCATTTTCAGTTTGATTTCCAAATTTTTTTGCATTTACAAGAAAATTGGTTTGTTTAGGATTATATATAACATCATAAAACAATTTATTTGACCCAATAGCGGAATAATTTAACTTAATTTCATCATTACTATTAAGACCAATACTAGTTGCATTAATTATCATATTAAATTCTGCGATTTCTCCCCATTTAATTATTTCTAAATCAGAAAAAATTTCTTTAAGTTTTATAGCTTTGCTATGTGTTCTATTGCTTAGAAAAATTTTTCCCACTCCCATTTTTTTGAGACCCAAAATAATAGAAGGAACCACTCCTCCAGCTCCTAAAATAAATACCTTTTTATTTTTGATATCATAACCTTTGCTTCTAATGGCAAGCTCAAAACCACTTATGTCAGTATTATGTCCTAAAATTTTATTATCTTTTCTAAATATTGTATTTACTGACTGAGATTCTTTTGCTTCTAAACTTAATTCATCAACATAAGAAATAACTACTTGTTTAAAAGGTACAGTTACATTTATTCCGTCTAGTTTTTTATTTCTTACTTCTGATATTAATTTTTCAACATCATTTTCTTTTATAAGTTTTTTTTCATAAATTGCATCAATATTATTTTTTTTAAACCAATAATTATGTAATTTTGGTGACAAAGAATGTTTAACTGGATTTCCTATAACTAAATATTTTTTCATTTAAGATTAATTAAATATTCTTTAATTTTTTTTACTGGCAAGCCCATAATTGTGTCTTCATCTCCATCAATTTTAGAAAATAAAGTTCTACCCTCACCTTCTATTTGATAAACATTATAAGCATATAAATCTTCATCTTTTATTTTTGCTAAGTAAATCTTTAATTCTTCCTCAGACATTTTTTTCATTGTAAGTCCGGCTTTATCCGTATGATTCCAAATCATAGATCCATTTCTGGATATACAAACTGAACTAATTAAATAATGTTTATTTCCATTTAGTTTTCTTAATATTTTAAGTGCCTCTTCTCTATTAGAAGGTTTTGAAATAATTGATCCATTTAAATCAATAACACTATCAGCTCCCAAAACTGCTTGGGTGTTTAATTTTTGACTTATTTTATTTGCTTTTAATTCAGCTAAATTTTTTGAAATAATTGTGGGTGTTGCTCCTTCTTTTAATAAACTTTTTTTTATAATATTTTCATCAATATTTGCTGGCTCTACTATACAACTAATACCATTTTTTTCTAAAATTTTTTTTCTTACTTTGCTATTTGAAGCTAAAATTATTTTTTTAATCATTTTTTTTTTCTTTTTCAATTTCATAAATTTTTATTACAGAAGCTGCGGTTTCTTCGACAGATTTTCTAGTTACATCTACAGTTGGCCAATTATATTTTTTAAAAATTTTTTTTGCTTCATAGACTTCGTTAGATATTTTTTTCAAATTTGTATAGTTTATACTTTCTTTTTCTCTTAGAGAATTCATTCTATTTCTCCTAATATCCACTAGTCTATCTGGTTCTGCTGTTAATCCAACTACACAAGTTAGCTTAGGATTATTTTTTAAAATATCTGGCAGAGAATTTTTATTAATTAAGGGTATGTTTGAAGTTTTAAATCCTCTATTAGCTAAATATATAGAGGTTGGGGTTTTACTAGTACGACTTACACCTAGTAAAATTATATCAGATTTATTTATATCTTTTATTAAATTTCCATCATCATGATCCATTGTAAATTGAATAGCCTCAATTCTATTATAATAATCTTCATCTAATACGTGCTGACCACTTGGCAAATGAGAGGCTTTTTGATTAAGCAGTTTAGAAAAAGATAAAATTAAATCCCCCAATACACCAAAACATGGAATGCCATCTATTTCTGATTTTGAAATTAAAAATTTAGCAAGCTTAGTGTCTACTATAGTATATAAAATTATACAGTTTTGTTTTTTTTTACATATATCTATTATTTTTAGAATTTGATTTTCAGTTCTAGTAAAAGAATATTGATGAACTTTATATTCGGTATTACTAAATTGTGCTTTTAAAGCTAAAAAAATCCTATCTAGAGTTTCACCCGTAGAATCCGAAACTAAATAAATTTCATATGTATTAATCATGAATAATCTGTTTATAACTTTAAGATAATTACACTAATATATTTAAATTTGAATTTTCTTATTTTTTTATGTGAAAAAAGCCTCATTTATTAACAATATTACACATGTTAATAATTAATATACAGTTTATTAAATAAGTTAAAAATATTTAAAATAAATAATGATTTTACTACTCTTTTTGCAAATTAAAAAATGTGGATAAAAACTTAATAATATGTTGAAAAAAAATAATTCTCATAATTCCCACATTCTAATACTAAAACTAAACTTATATATATAATTATATAATATGACTACACCTATACATAACTGTCTAATAAATAAAAAAACATCTACTACTCCTGTTTGGTTTATGAGACAAGCTGGAAGATATTTGCCAGAATTTAAAAAAATTAGAAAAAATAATTTAAATTTTATAAAACTATGTCTTAATTATAAATTATCCCACGAAATAACCTTGCAGCCTTTAAAAAGATTTAATTTAAGTGCAGCTATTATTTTTTCAGATATATTAATGACTCCTCATGGTTTGGGGCAGAAAGTTGTATTTAAAAAAAATTTTGGCCCAAAACTTAAACCTTTAAACTTATATAACATTTCAAATACTAATGTAGATGAATTTTCTAAAAAATTAGATCCAATTTATAAATCAATTAAAAATGTAAAAAAAAATCCATTAATTAAAAATAAAGATTTAATAGGATTTGTTGGAGCTCCTTGGACATTATTAGTTTATATGATTAATCAATCATCACCAAAAAAAGGATTGAAAAAAAATTTTTTTAAAGATGATAATTTAATAAAAGAAATATTAAAAATATTAGAAAAATTTTTAAAAATACATATAAAAAATCAAATAAAAAATGGAGCAACTATAATTCAAATATTTGACAGCTGGGCTGGATTATTAAAAGAAAAAGAATTAGAAAGGTATGTTTATCAGCCAACCCTAAATTTAGTTAATTATACTCGGTCTTTAAGAACACCAGTTATTTGTTTTCCTAGGAATATTAAAAATTATAAAAAATTTTGTGAAATAGTTAAGCCTGATGCTATTAGTATAGATTATAATGTAAATCCAAAGTTAATTGAAAAAAAAATTCAAATACCAGTTCAAGGGGGACTAGATCCTAAAATATTATTATTAGATAAAGAAAAGTTAAAAAAAGAAGCTTTAAAATATTTAAACATATTTAAAGATCATCCATATATTTTCAATTTAGGACATGGAGTATTGCCTGAAACCGACCCTAACATGGTTGATTATCTTGTTAAAATTGTAGAAAATTATTAAATGAAAAAAGCAGTAATATTATTTAATTTAGGTGGTCCAGATAAATTAGAAAATGTCGAACCTTTTTTATTTAATTTATTTAATGACCCTGGAATATTAAATTTACCAAGTATTATTAGATTTCCTTTGGCAAAATTGATTGCAAAAAGACGAGCACCTATAGCAAAGGAAATTTATAGAGAATTAGGAGGGTCATCTCCTATTTTAAAATTAACAAATGAACAATCAGAAAAATTAGAAAAAAAACTTAATGAAAATCATTTAGACGAATATAAATGTTTCGTAGTTATGCGTTGTTGGCATCCTAGAGCATCAGAAGTTATTAATGAAGTTAAATTGTTTAATCCTGACGAAATAGTTCTTTTACCTTTATATCCACAATTTTCAGCATCTACATCTGCTTCGTCCATAAAGGAATGGGAGGATATATGTGAAATTAATGAATATAAAATCAAAACATCGATTATTTGTTGTTATCCAACAGATGATAATTTTATTAAAGCACACTCTATGGAAATCAATAATAAGATAAAAAATCTTAAAAATTTTAAACTTATTTTTTCTGCTCATGGACTTCCTGAAAGAAATATAAAAAAAGGAGATCCTTACCAATGGCAGGTAGAGCAAACTGTAAACAAAGTTGTAATATCACTAGATATTAAAAATTTAGATTGGATTTTGAGCTACCAAAGTCGAGTTGGTCCATTAAAATGGATTGGTCCTTCTACAGAAAATGTAATTATTGAAAATGCTAAACTCAAAAAAGATATTGTTATAGTGCCTATAGCTTTTGTTTCAGAACATTCAGAAACTTTAGTAGAATTAGATATTGAATATAAAAAGTTAGCAGAAATTAATGGATGTATTAATTATATCAGAATTCCAGCATTAGGTGTAAATGATGCTTTTATTGAAAGTTTAAAAAATTTAATTATTAATAAAAATGAACATAAATTTAGTGATAAAATATTTTCACCTAAAAATAGATGTCCTTCAAATTTTATAAAATGCCCTTGTCTGAATTAATTATATGAATTTTTATTTGATTTTTAAAAGCTTACATTTAATAGCAGTTATTTCTTGGATGGCTGGTTTGCTTTATTTACCAAGAATATTTGTTTATCATGCTGAAAACTCAGAAAATATTAGTACTTCAAATATTTTTAAGATAATGGAAAAAAAATTATATAATTATATTATGACACCTGCCATGATTTTGTCTTGGGTTTTTGGTTTTATTTTAATTTCTACACTAGGTTTTCAGGCAGTAAGTGAATTATGGCTTCAAATAAAATTGTTATTAGTGATTTTATTAACAATTTATCATTTTTATTTAGGAAATTGTGTTAGAAATTTTTCAAACAATCAAAATAAAAATACCTCAAAATTTTATAGAATAATTAATGAAATACCAACTATATTGTTAATTATCATTGTATTTATTGTAGTTTTTAAACCTCTCTAACCCCTTGAAAAAATATTAAGAGTATATATATTATACTTAATCTAAATAAAAAATCCCTCAAAATGAATATACAAGAGTTAAAAAGCAAAAGTTCTGAAACACTTATTACACAAGCTGAACAATTAGGCGTTGAAAATGCTAGTACATTAAGAAAACAAGAAATCTTATTTGCTATATTAAAAAAATTAGCTGAAAAAGGTGAAGAAATTACCGGAGTAGGCGTCTTGCAACTTTTACAGGATGGCTTTGGTTTTTTAAGAGCAATAGAATCAAATTATTTACCCGGACCGGATGATATCTATGTGAGTCCTAGTCAAATTAGAAGATTTGGTTTAAGAACAGGCGATACAGTTGAAGGACCAATAAGAGCACCTAAAGAAAGTGAAAGATATTTTGCACTATTACAGGTAAGTAAAATTAATTTTGAAGATCCAGAAAAAGCAAAACATAAAATTGCATTTGATAACCTTACTCCATTATATCCAAACAAACAGTTAGCAATGGAAGTTGAAAGTAATAAGGTATCTAAACATCCAGATTTAACTCCAAGGTTAATAGATCTTGTAAGTCCCATTGGCAAAGGACAAAGATCATTAATTATTTCACCTCCAAAAGCAGGAAAGACAATGATATTACAAAGTATAGCAAATTCTATAACTGCTAATCATCCTGAGTGTTATTTAATGGTTTTACTTATTGATGAAAGGCCAGAAGAAGTAACTGACATGCAAAGAACTGTAAAGGGAGAAGTAATAAGTTCTACTTTTGACGAACCTGCTCAAAGGCACGTAGCAGTAGCAGAAATGGTAATAGAAAAAGCAAAAAGATTAACAGAACATAAAAAAGATGTTGTAATTTTATTAGACTCAATAACTAGACTGGGAAGAGCTTACAATGCTGTAGTTCCGAGTTCTGGTAAAGTTTTAACAGGTGGCGTTGATGCCAATGCATTACAAAGACCGAAAAGATTTTTTGGTGCTGCAAGAAATATTGAAGAAGGTGGATCTTTAACAATTATTTCAACGGCTTTAATTGATACTGGTAGTAGAATGGATGAAGTAATCTTTGAAGAATTTAAAGGTACTGGAAACAGTGAAACAATTTTAGATAGAAAAATATCTGAAAAAAGAATTTATCCTGCTATCGACATAACAAAATCAGGAACAAGAAGAGAAGAATTAATTTTTGAAAAAGATGATCTTCAAAAAATGAATGTATTAAGAAGAATTATAGCGCCAATGGGAACTATGGATGCTATCGAGTTTATAATGTCCAAATTAAAGAATACTAAAAATAATGATGAATTTTTTAGTTCAATGAATAAGCCTGCTTAGATTATTTTTTTAAAATTAGAATATAAAATTTTAGAATATTTGTTCATTTTTCCCATGTTTTTTTGGGCTTCTTTATTAAATTTTTCTAAGGCTCCATATCCTAGTTGTTTTTCTAATGCTAACTTATATTCTGGTACACATCCCCAATCATTTACAGTTGTATCTTTAATTTCAATATGAAATTGAATTCCATAAGCATGATTTTGGAATTTAAATATTTGGTATTTAGTTTCATGAGATGAGGCTAATAAGGTAACATCGTTGTTTTCTTCTAAACCTTGAACTTCATATGAATGCCATTGTAATGATGTAATTTTTTTAGGAAAATCAGAAAATAAATTATCCTTATTTTTTTTTTTTAAAAAATTTATATCCAACATTCCAATTTCTGGATTATTTGTTTTAACTACTTTGCCTCCTATTACTTCTCCCAATAATTGACATCCAAGACAAAAACCCAAATAGGGTTTTTTTAAATCAACAACAAATTCTTTTATTTTTTTTTTTTCATTTATCAGCCAAGGATAACTATCTTCCATCCAGGTATCCATCGGCCCACCCATGCAAAGCATAGCGTCAAATTTACTTAAATTATTGGGTATTTTTTCTCCTAAGTCCAATTCAATAGTTGTAATATTAGTTCGATCTTGGATCATTAAATCTTTTAAATAACCTGGATCTTCAATATTTATATGTTGTAGAACAATAATTTCCATTAATTAAATATAACCGATTTCTTCCATTTCTTTGGAAAAATTTTTTTCAATAATATAAATTAATTTTTTATCAATTGTATTTTTCCAATTGTTTTTTGGACCTAAGTTAAAAAATTTAACATCTGAACTTGAGGCTTCTTCAAAACCTTCTTTTTCTTCCATGGCTTTAAGCTTTTCAAAAGAAGTAGATTTTAATATGTTTTGAATTTTTTCATTATTGATTTCAAAATCAATATATTTTTTAATAAAATCAGATATTTTTTTTATTTCTAATTTAGTGTTTGTTAATAAATCTTCATATCTGATTAATATGGAATTTGATGATATTTTCCATGAGTTATAGTGAGATTTCCAAGATCCTAATAAGGTAATAATATTTTCTTCACTTAAATCATTAGGATCGTTTTTATTATATAAAAATCTTTTTTCATCTAATAAAAAATTGACGCTTTCTTGTAAATTTAATTGATAATGATTTGAAATAGAAGCTATTACATTTCTTGGATCCCTTACAATGTAAATTACTCCAGCAGTGTTTTTTTTATTTGTAAAATCATTTCCTAAAAAGTTATAATTTCCATTATGTGTTTTA
Source organism: uncultured Pelagibacteraceae bacterium (assembly GCA_902551735.1). Classification (GTDB taxonomy): domain Bacteria; phylum Pseudomonadota; class Alphaproteobacteria; order Pelagibacterales; family Pelagibacteraceae; genus Pelagibacter. The sequence goes on from CACDEK010000009.1 coordinate 10,000, forward strand.
TATATTTTTAGTTTTCCATCACTATTTATTTTTTCTTGTGCATTAATCCAATATTGACTTATTTTTTTTAAATCTGAATAATCACTAATAAAATCCTTAAAATAAAACCTTTTAGGAAATAAACTAACTTTTCTTAGCATATCAAAATTGAAAATACCGTTTTTTGAATATACCAGGGAAGCAATGATTGCCCTAACCCATGTGTTTCCACTTTTAGGATATGATGCACACCAAATAATCATATAAAAATGTATATATTAAAAATAAATTCTAGCTATACTTAATCGCATGACAATTTATGCCCTTTCATCTGGATCAGGTATATCTGGAATAAGTGTTATAAGAGTTTCCGGTAAAGAAACTAAAAATATCATATCTCAGCTTACAAATGGAACTTTTCCAAAGCCAAGAGAGGCAACATTAAAAAAAATCAATAAAATCAACACTAATGAGCTAATTGATGAAGGTATAATTATATGGTTTCCAGGCCCCCAGAGCTACACAGGCGAAGATATGGCAGAATTTCATGTCCATGGTAGCAGGAGCGTCGTAGAGGCCATTCATCAGTCCATTTCAAAAATAAAAAATTGTAGATTAGCTGATCCAGGAGAATTTACAAAAATAGCATTTCAAAATGGAAAAATTAATTTGCTTAAAGCAGAAAGTATTGCAGATTTAATTTCTTCAGAAACAGAAATTCAAAGACAACAAGCTGTAAAAATCATGTCAGGAAAACATTCTGAAATTTATAATTTTTGGCGTGAAACTTTATTGAAAATTTTATCTAACATTGAAGCAAAAATTGATTTTCCCGATGAAAATCTTCCTAAAGATATACTAAAAAATATAAAAGAAAGTTCAGAGAAAGTAAAAAATGAAATTAAAAAAGTCCTAGATGATCAAAAAGTTGGAGAGAGAATAAGGGAAGGATTTAAAATTGCAATTGTAGGACCAACTAATGCTGGCAAATCAAGTTTATTGAACTACTTATCAAGAAGAGAAGTTGCTATAGTTTCAGAAATAGCTGGTACAACAAGAGATGTGATTGAAACACATTTAAATATAGATGGTTTACCTGTTATTGTATCTGATACTGCTGGAATAAGAGATTCTAAAGATGAAATAGAAAAAAAAGGAATCCGTTTAGCTTTAAAAAAGTCGCAAAATGCTGACCTGAATATAGTTGTAATAGAGCCAAAAAGTGCTGATTTTACTAGGTTTTTGAAGGGGTTAGTCTCAAATAAATCTATTTTAGTGATTAATAAATCAGATCTTGGAGTAGATAATATGGTTAGTGAATTTAAAAAATTTAATCCAATTTACATTTCTTTAAAAACAGAAAAAAATTTAGATGAACTGATTAAGGCAATTAAAGATAAGTTAAAGAATCAATTTATTAATGTAGAAAATATTTTAATCACTCGAGAAAGACACAGACAGCATTTAGAGCAATGTGTTTTTCAACTTGAAAAATTTCAGAAAAAAAATGAACTTCAGGATTTTGATATAGCTGCAGAAGATCTTAGGCTTGCAACAAGACACTTAGGAATAATTGTAGGAAAAATAGATGTAGAAGAGATTTTGGGCTCAATTTTTAATGATTTCTGCATAGGTAAATAAACGTTGATTTTATTAGCTTTTTTTATCATATTTAGAGAATTCTTGTAAAATAATAGATCAAATATAAATTAGAAGTATGAAAAATGATTTATTTTTTGATGTAGTAGTGATTGGCGGAGGACATGCCGGATGTGAAGCAGCAGCAGCATCTGCACGACTAGGAGTTAATACTGCACTCTTTACTCATAACATTAAAACTATAGGTGAAATGTCATGCAATCCAGCAATTGGTGGATTAGGTAAAGGACATCTAGTTAGAGAAATAGATGCACTTGATGGCGTGATGGGTGAAGTAGCAGATAAATCAGGCATACAGTTCAGACTTCTAAATAGAAGCAGAGGTCCAGCTGTAAGAGGTCCTAGAACTCAATCTGATAGATCATTATATAAGAAATATATGCAAAAAAAACTTCTAAACTACTGTAATTTAAGTGTTTTTTCTGACCCAGTAGTAGGTTTTATTTTTGATAAAAACTCTGTAAACGGATTCATTACAGAGTCAGGAAAAAAAATTATTTGTAGTAAACTTATTTTAACAACAGGCACTTTTTTAAATGGTTTAATTCATGTTGGTGAAAAAAAAATTCCAGCTGGAAGAATAAATGAAAAACCTTCTACCGGTTTAACAGAGCAATTGAAAAAATATTATTTTAAAATTGGAAGATTAAAAACAGGAACGCCACCAAGACTAGATTCTCGAACAATTAATTTTAAAAATTTAGAAGAGCAGCGTGCAGATGACGATCCTTATTTTTTTTCATTTCTGACTAAGAAAAATTTGAACAGACAAGTTTCTTGTCGGGTGACCTATACAAATCAAAAGGTTCACAAAATAATTTCTAAAAATTTAAAAAGAAGCGCTATGTACTCCGGATCTATTATTGGTGTAGGACCAAGATATTGTCCATCTATTGAAGATAAGATAGTAAAGTTCTCTGATAAAGATAGACATCAGATATTTTTAGAACCTGAAGGACTAAATAGTCATATTATTTATCCAAATGGGATCTCTACCTCACTTCCAGAGGAAACTCAACATGAAATATGCAATAATATCAATGGTTTAGAGAATGTTAAAATTTTACAGCCTGGATATGCAATTGAATACGATTTTGTTGATCCTAGGGAGCTATTTTTGACTTTAGAGACCAAAAAAATTCATAATCTTTATTTGGCTGGTCAGATTAATGGTACTACTGGTTATGAAGAAGCAGCAGCACAAGGTTTAATTGCTGGTATAAACGCAGCGTTATCAATAAAAAGGCTGGAACCATTTATATTAGATAGGTCAGATGCATATATAGGAGTTATGATTGATGATTTGGTTACAAAAGGTGTGGCAGAACCATATAGAATGTTTACATCACGTGCTGAATACAGGCTTTCATTAAGAGCTGATAATGCTGATCAAAGATTAACGTATAAGGGAAGCAAAATAGGTTTAATTTCTAGTAATCGTATGGACTATTTTAATGATAAGTCTTCAAAAATTGCAATTATTAATAAAAAAATGTTGAATCTAAGTATAACGCCTTCAAAAATATCAAAATACCATATTAAAATTGCTAAAGATGGTTCTTATAGAAAAGCATTTGAAATATTAACCCAGAAAGGCGTTGATATGATAAAAATTCGTGAAATATGGCCTGAAATTCCATTTTTTAATAAGGAAATTGATGAACAAATTGAAATAAACGCTCATTATCATGGTTATTTAAAGAAACAAAAAGCTGATATTTTGGCATTTAAGAGGGATGAAAATCTATTAATTCCTGATAAAATTAACTATGATAGCTTAAATGGCCTTTCAAATGAGGTAAAATATAAATTTAAAAAAATTAGACCTAAAACTATGGGTCAAGCTTTAAGAATTGATGGAATTACCCCAGCTGCTGTGTATATTTTGTTGTCACATGTTAAAAGAAAGTCTATTAAGCATATAGCTTAATGGTTATAGATTTTAAGAAATATCAAATTTTAGATAAATTTAACGTTTCACGTGAAACATTATCCTTATTGGAGCATTATAAAAATATAGTTTTAGAAAAAAACACTAAAATTAACCTAATTAGCAGGAAAAATAATGATGATTTTATTAGAAGACATATTATAGATTGTGCACAAGCCATTGATTTTATTGACTTAAATAAAAAAATATGTACAGATTTAGGTTCAGGAGCTGGTTTGCCAGGAATAGTCCTAGCAATTCTACTCAAAGGAAAAAATATTAAAATTAATATGAATTTATATGAAAAAAGTCATCATAAAAGTGTATTTTTAGAAGAAGTTAAAGAGAAGCTTAAATTAAACGTAAGAATTTTTAAAAAAGATTTATCCAAGGAAAAAAATTTAACATCAGGGACCATAATTGCTAGAGCGTTTAAACCTCTTCCAATAATTTTACAGATAGTTAAAAAAAATTTTAACAATTATTCAAATTTGGTTGTCTTCATGGGGACAAATGGAAAACAAATATTAGAGGACTCTATTAAGAATTGGAAATTTGAGTATAAGAAGAAAGGGAGCATAACAAATAAAGATTCATTTTTAATAAATATTAAAAATATAAAAAATGTCTAAGACAGAAATATTATCAATAATAAATCAGAAGGGTGGAGTTGGTAAAACTACTACTGCAATAAATTTAACAGCAGGGCTAGCTCTAAAAAATAAAAAAATTTTAGTTATAGATTTAGATCCCCAGGGAAATGCTACGACAGGTTTAGGAATATCTAATTCTGAAAGATCAGAGAAAACAATTTATGCAGTACTTAATGGAACACAAAAAGTTGTTGATGTTATAAAAAAAACACAATTTTCAAACCTTGATTTAATCTCATCAAATGTCGATTTGTCTGGTCTCGAAGTCGAAACTGCAGGAGATAGTAGAAGAGCTTTTATTTTAAAAGAGCAAATAATGGCGTATTTAAACGATTTTAGAGGGAAATATGATTATATATTCATAGATTGCCCACCATCTCTTAGTTTACTTACGGTGATGGCTCTTGTTGCATCGAATTCATTAATTGTGCCACTTCAGACCGAGTTCTTTGCCCTTGAGGGCCTTACACAGTTAATGAAAACAATTGAAAGAATTAAAATTCATTTAAACTCTGAATTAAAAATAAAAGGAATATTATTAACTATGTATGATAAACGAAATAAACTTTCTGGTCAGGTTGAAAAAGAGGCGAGAGATTATTTTAGAGAAAAAGTTTATTCAACAGTTATCCCAAGAAATGTCAGACTTTCAGAAGCACCATCTCACGGTGTACCAGTTTTAATTTATGATAAATTGTGTCCAGGAAGTAAATCTTATTTTAATTTTACTGAAGAATTTTTAAGCAAGCAGGAAACTTTTGTGAGCGCAGCGTAATGGATGCATTTAAAATTAGAAAAGGATTAGGTAGAGGATTGTCTTCCCTAATTGGAGATAGCAGAGTTAATACTGATGTAAATAAACTATCAATCACCGATTTAGTAAGAAACAAATTCCAGCCAAGAAAAAATTTTAATAAAGAAAATTTAGAGGAACTCTCGAATTCAATTAAAGAAAGAGGTATAATTCAACCAATTATCGTAAGAAAGTCAAAAGATCATAATAAAAAGTACGAAATTATCGCAGGTGAAAGAAGATGGATTGCTGCTCAAAATGCAGGACTCCATGAAGTTCCAGTTGTAATTACTGAAGTAGATGATCTTAAATCATTAGAATTTGCTATAGTAGAAAATGTTCAAAGACATGATTTAAATCCAATAGAGGAAGCTAATGGATACCAAAGGTTAATTAGTGATTTTAGCTATGATCATGAAAAAGTTGCGAAATTTATAGGTAAAAGTAGAAGTCATATATCAAATTGCTTAAGGCTTTTAACTCTTCCAAAAGAAATAACCGAATTAATTGAAAATAATAAATTATCACAAGGCCATGCCAAGGTTTTAGTTGGTCTTGAAAATGCACTTTTTGTTGCAAAAAAAATTGTAGAAAAAAAACTATCTGTTAGACAAGCTGAAAGTTTAGTTAAATTATTTAAAACAAAAAAAATACCAAAATTTATTTCTCGAGATCCTAATTTAAGACAATTGGAAAATTCTTTAAAAGATAAAATCGGATTAAATGTTTTTATTAAAAATAAAAAAAATAATTCAGGATCAATATATTTTGAATATAAGGATATTGATCAATTGAATAGATTGATCGAAATTGTAAAGCTAAACTATTAGTTATTTTTTAGCTTGATTTAAAATAAAATCAGATAATATATTTAATGAAATTGTTGAATTTTTTTTTATTAACAACTCAGTTTCATTGATTTTTATTATCATGTCACTTATTTTTTCAGTAGACCAATAAGTTAACTGTTGTTTTACTATTTCTTTATCTTTCCAAAAAATACTTGGTTTAAAATTTGTTATCACATGGTCAATACTATTTTTATTTTTTAATTCTTCTCTCAATCTAAGTATTCTTTTTGCTTTGCCTAAAAGTGTTCTTATGATTAAAATACAATCATCATTAGAATAGTTATTTTCATTTATTATATTAGCTGTTTTTTTAATATTTTTTAATAAACAATTGTCAGCAAGCTCAGATGCATTATAATTTTCTGCCAGATTTGTAAGTTTTAAAATATCTTCAAATTCAACTTTTTTTTTATTTTTAGAAAAATTTTCTATTTTTAATAATTCATTATTTAAATTTTCTCTATTACCTTTGCATCTTTCGACTAACAAATTAATTGTTTGCTGTGATATAGATATTTTTTTTTTATTAAAAAAATCATATGCAATCTTGTTTAAAACTTGAGCATTATCAGCATAAAAAGCTATACAAATGGCACTTTTATGTTTTTCAAAAAAATCTCTTAATTTAGATTTTTTTTCCAATATAGATGCTGATAAAATTATTTTTATATCGTTAATTTCTTTTAAAGATATTTCCTCTATAATATCTCTTATTTTATCACTTGCCCTTAATATAATTATAAGTTTTTCATTTTCAAAAAAGGACTTAGATAAAATACTATTAAAAAAATCATCTTTTTTTTCTAAAATTTCTTTTTCATCATATTTATAAGTTTTATTATAATAATCTTTTTCAAATGCATTCTTTATAGTTTCATTTTTATATCCTTCATTTTCACCATAAAAGAGAAATAAATTAATTTTATTTAAGTTAATTTTATTAATTTCAAATGCCTTATATATCATTGCATTTAATATAATTGATCTACTATATTTCTAGCAAGTCTAGAAGCTATATTTTTACTTATAGATTTTTCATATTTTTCTAATTCAAATTTATTTGATTTATTTTTATATTCAAATCCATCTTCTAAAGTTGTAGATTTTTTTAAAATTCCATCTTTATATACACCTAAGTTAATAATTATTTTCATATAAAATAATTCAGGATTTCCTTTTTTATTTTTCGATGTAATTGTAGTAATTTTTTTAGAATTTATGCTTAAATGATATTTAATAGGTTTTGATTCAATATTAACATAACTTTTTAAATCGTTTTTTAAAAATTGATTAATAATATTTTCTCCTGAAAATTCAATGCTTTTTATTGAAAAATTTAATTTGTTTTCAATTTTTTTTTTAGAATAAATAGGTTCAAAACCACAACTAAACAGCAATAAAAAACTTAAGATTATTACAATTTTTTTTTTCATGTTTTAATCACTAAATTTAACAGTTTATCTTTAATATAAATACTTTTAATATTTTTTTTATTATTAATAAATTTGTTAATTTTCAGATCTTTTTTTATAATTTTCATTAAAGATTCTTCAGATATTCCTTTTTTACAATTAACAATTGATCTTTTTTTTCCATTAACCTGAATGACAATATTTGTTTCATCACTAGTTAAAAATTTTTTATCAACCAAAGGCCATTTTACGTTATGATTAATTTTTAAATCTTCAAGGCATTCAGTTGCAAAATGAGGAATTATAGGAAGTAATAAAGATAAGATTTTTTTATAATTCTCACTTAAAGAATTTGCGTTAATAGAATCGTTAATTTTTTCATTAAAAAAATTGTAGGTTTCATAAATGTTCGCAATAATTACATTATAGTTAAATTTCTCTACATTTTTATTTATTTTATCAATTAATTGATTAGTGAACTTTGTAAGTTCTTCATTTTTTCCTTCAGAACTTTCTTTTTTTTTTAATTTAGTTTTAATTTTTTCATGTAATGTCCATAATTTTTGAATAAATTTATAACAAGCAACCATACCTTGGTCAGACCATTGAACATCTTTTTCTGGTGGACTATCTGATAACATGAATAATCTAACAGAGTCTGCACCATAATTTTCAATAATTTTTTCTGGGTCTATGGTGTTCTTTTTTGATTTTGACATTGATTCAGATGGACCAACTATTATTTTTTTGGTTGGATTGCCCTTTAAAAAATAATTTTTCCCATCTTTGGTTTCAACTTCATCAGGGCTTAACCACTTGTCATCTTTATTTTTATATGTTTCATGGCAAACCATTCCTTGAGTGAATAATCCTTTAAATGGTTCGTATAAATTAAAATTGTCGTTTTTATAATTTAAAGCCATAGTAAAAAATCTTGAATAAAGTAAATGTAATATAGCATGTTCAACCCCACCTATATATTGATCAACTGGCATCCAATATTTCATTTCTTCATAGTCGAAACCATAATTTTTATTATTTGGAGAACAAAATCTAATAAAATACCATGAGGAGTCTACAAATGTATCTAAGGTATCTGTTTCTCTAGTCAATTCTTGTCCATTAATTCTAATTTTTTTCCACTCATTTGCATTATCTAGTGGGTTACCTTTAGAATTTAGATCTATATTTTCTGGTAATTTTACTGGTAAATTTTTTTTTGGTATAGGAAAAACTTTACCATTTTTATCGTAAGCCATTGGTATTGGGCATCCCCAATATCTTTGTCGGGATACACCCCAATCTTTTAATCTAAAATTAATTTTTTTTTTCCCTATTTCTTTTTCTTCAATAATTTTTATAGTTTTTATTATTGACTCATCGGGTACTTTTAAACCATCTAAAAATTTAGAATTAATTATTAATCCAGGTCCCGTATAAGCTTCTTTTTGTACTACAAAATTATTATCTTCGTCGATTGGTCTGACTACAGTTTTGATTTTTAAATTATATTTATTTGCAAAATCTAAATCTCTCTGATCATGCGCTGGGCAACCAAATACTGCTCCAAAGCCATAATCCATTAATACAAAATTTGCAAAAAAAACTGGTACTTTTTGTTTTTCGTCTAATGGATTAATAGCAAATAGATTAGTTTTAAAGCCTATTTTTTCGCCTAGGGCAATAGATTCTTCTGTTGTCCCTGTTTTAGAACATTCTTCCCTAAATTTAATAAATTCTGGATCTTTTAAAAAATGCTTTGAAATTGGGTGATCAACAGAGACAGCTAAAAAAGAAAAACCAAATAAAGTATCTGGTCTTGTAGTAAAACATTTAATTTTATTTATTGGTAAATTACCTTCAATTTTAAAATCAATTTCACATCCAAAAGATTTGCCTATCCAGTTTTTTTGCATAGTTTTTACTTTATCTGGCCAATTTTCTAAATTATCAAGTCCTTCAAGTAGTTCTTCTGAAAATTTAGAGATATTAAAAAACCACTGATTTAATTTTTTTCTTTCAACTGGAACTCCAGATCTCCAACCCTTACCATCAATTACTTGTTCATTTGCAAGAACAGTTTGTTCAACTGGATCCCAATTGACATAATTTTCTTTTCTATAAACTAATCCTTTTTCATATAATTCAAGGAAAAAAAGTTGTTGATGTTTATAGTACTCCTCAGAGCAAGTTGATATTTCTCTATTCCAATCCAAAGATAAACCCATCTTTTTTAATTGATTTTTCATCATTGAAATATTTGATTCAGTCCAATTTTTTGGATGTAAGTTATTTTCTTTTGCGGCATTTTCAGCCGGTAGGCCAAAAGAGTCCCAACCCATAGGATGTAAAACATTATATCCTTGCATTGATTTTATTCTAGCTAGGACATCACCTATTGTATAATTTCTTACATGACCCATATGAATTTTACCAGAAGGGTAAGGAAACATTTCAAGACAATAAAATTTTTTTTTACTCTTATCTAACTTTGTTTCATAGACTTTATTTTCTTCCCAAAATTTTTGCCATTTGTTTTCGATTACTTTAAAATTATATCTATCCATTTTTAGTTAATTAAGTATTTTTAAAATATAACTATTTAAGTGATTTTATTAAATTAATCATTGCCATCTGGTCTTCCAGGTCCAGTTTCACTATATTCGGGATCTTTAGATCTCTCACCATCTTCTATCATTGCTGCTTTTTTTAAAATTGCTAATTTAATTTCTTGTCCAAGAGTTGAATTTTCCAGTATTACTTTACAATTATTTTTATCATTTTTTTTGCAGATTTTTTTGTGAATAATAACTTTAAGTCCATCAGCTCTAATTTCATTTGATAAAAATCTAACTGTAATTTTTATTGGATCTTGATCGCTATTTTCACTAAACCAATCCGTAATAATTACTCCACCCGAATAATCAACATTTGATAACGGAGTAAAATCTAACAAATCAAGTGATGCTCTCCACATTTCATTTGAAGATGCAAATTGAAAATTACCAGATTTTTTACCTGTCATTCCCATAACTCTAAAAGCTTTTCCCTCACGTATATTTTTTTCTCTTTTATCTTTAGGGTTTCCGGGGATTTCCCTTAAATCAACTTTTTTTGGCTTTAGGGCTGCGCAAGAAGCTAAAAAAAATGAGACAAGACTTAATAAACAAATAAAGTATAATGGATAAGATATAAATTTATCTATAAATCTGTTGATTTTCATAATGTTATAAAGGTTTGATTATCACAAAAATTAACCCATAAAAAAGATATATTTTAGTGATAATTTTGCAACACTAAGCGAAAATATGAGTATTTTATAGAAATTTCCTAATAAAGTGGTTCATTTATGATAATTTTTCCAAGTCTATAAAATAATTTTTATAGGCTTAATTATTATTAATTAATTAATAAAAAAACAAATAGGAGAAAACTATGAAAAACTGGAAAAAAGCTGGTTTAACAGCTCTTGCTGGTTCATTGGTTGCAACTTCTGCATTTGCTGGAGCTGTTACTGTTAGTGGTACTGCTAACTTAACATACGCTGGTAAATCGGGTTCAGAAGATACACAAGCAGCTGACGAAGTAGCTGTAGGAGTTGACGGTAGTAGATGGGGATTAAATAAATCTCTATCATTCAGTGGTTCTGGTGAAATGGACAATGGTTGGACGGTTTCTGTGTCTCAAACATTGAAAGATGGTAGCTCAACTGGTCTAGGTATGACTATTGATATGGGCGACATGGGTTCATTAAACTATGAAGCTGATACTGGTGCTAGAGGTATTGGAAAAATCAAAGATATGATGCCAACTGCTGACGAAGATGTTGGAAATGGTATCGATGTTGATGGATCTGGTACAGCTGGAGGTTTATCAGGTACTGTATCTGGTGGAACACAAGGTTTCCACTACTCAAATACTATGGGCGACATGGTTGAAATCGGCGTAGGTTACGGACCAAAAGGTCAAGCTGGTTCAGCTAATGGTGGCGTAGCAGGAGCAGGTGGTGCAAATTCATCAGTGAGTGCTTTCGTTAAATTAGATCCAATGGATGGTTTAGAAGTTGGATTTGGTACTGGAGAGAAAGCTTCAGCTACTGCAGGTCAAACTGATGATCACACAACTATATATGCAACTTATGTATATGGTCCTGTAACATTTGGTTACCAAATGAGTGATGTAGAAACTTCAGGTTCTACTGCTGACGATGAGCAGACTAGATGGGGTATTCTATACGCAGTTAATGATGAAATTTCTATTTCATACCAAGCTCACGAAAACAATGACAGCACAGTAGGCACTGACGAAGAAGCTGATGGTTGGTCTGCATCGTACACAAGTGGTGGTATGACGTTTAAAGTTCACAGAAACCATGCTGATAACGTTACTAACGCAGCTAATAATGAATCAGAACACACTGAAATTGGTGTGACTTTTGCATTTTAATTAGTATTAGTAAAAATATTTAAAGGCCCTGTATTTTTATACAGGGCCTTTTTTTTATTCTACTTTAAATTCATCTATTTTTTTAAATATATCTAAATAATTACTATAATTTTCATAGTTATTTATAGATGATTTATAAATTGGTTTTCTAGCTTGTGCTATACTTACAGTTTTTATTGGATTGGCTTTTTTGTTAAAATTTAAGCAGTCATTTTCCCAATTTAAATCGCAAAATTTAATTAACTTTTTTATTTCTTCAGTTTTATTATCAATTAATTTTTCATAATTTAAATCATAAATAAAATCAGACATTTTACTTTTCCAAAATTCCATTAAATTTAGGTATATAGAGATATATTTTATAAGGTCATTTTGATCATTACTCCAAACGATTGAATTAATATCAAATGCATTTTTATAAATTGACAAAGAAGTATCTTTTAAACTCCTAGTACAATGAATTATTTTTGAATTTGGAAATAGAATCTTAATAAATCCAAGCCATTGAAAATTTAAAGGATTTTTATCTAAAATAATATTTTTGTCAGACTTGATGAAATTAATTTTTGAAAAGTAATTATTTATTATATTTTCTATTTTTTCATCTTGGAAATTATATTCTTTAAATAAGGAAATGATATTATCATTATTTATAATTTCTTTCATTAATCTATCTAAAATAACTAATTCTCCTGCCCCATGCACTTTTGAATGTGATGCTAAAATTTGATGTACTAAAGTGGTACCCGATCTTGGCAATCCAACAATAAATATTAACTTTTTCTTATTTAAATATTTAGGGTATGTATCAAATTTTGTTTTCTCGAAGATTTTTTTTATATTATTAAATAATTTAACATCTTCACTTATTGAATATTTATCATGTATTTTTTTTTGAATATCATTAGCTTTTTTAAAAAATTCATAAGATTTTTCATAATTTTTTTGATCCTCGAATGATTTTGATATTGCATAACATAAAGTTGCTTTATCATATTCATTTAATTGTTTTTTTTCTAAAACTGATAACATATTAATTTGATGATCATCATCATTTTGGTATTTTTTAATTGTACTTAGCATTTTATGTGCAAGAACATGCTTTTCATCTTGTTTTAACAGTTTTTCTAATAGTTTTTTAGAAAGGTCAAAGCTCCCAACGATTTGATATACGCCGGCTAAGTTGATGATAATAATAGGATCATTATCTTTTATTTCATTTGCCTTTTTATATAATTCAATTGACTCAGAATAATTATTTGTGTCTCTTTTTAAGTTTCCATAATTCACTAAAGCGTGAATATTATTTTTATTAATTGATAATGCTTTCTTTAAATACTTTTCAGCATTTTCAAAATCTATTAAAACTCTATAAGTTGATCCTAAATTTACTAATAAACTTTGGTCATTAGGATTTATTTTTAGTGCATTTAATAATATTTCTTTGCAACGTAGTATTTTACCAGTTTCTCTATAGGATAGTGCTAATAAATTATAAAAAGGTATTTGTGTAGAATTTTTTTTTAATATTTTTTTTGATTTTTCTATAACCGAATTAAATTTTCCTAATAAAAATAATTCATTTATTTTTCTATATTCTGAATTTAAATACTCTGATTTAGAAAGATTTTTCATTTAACTATATAATATACTTTATTTTTTTTTTAAATAAAGAAACTGAAGCAAATCCGTGAGTTTTTAAAAGTTTAACTTTTTTTAAGTTACTCATATTCATGCCTCCAAGGCAAATAATTTTTTTAGAAGTATAATTTGTTAAATTATTAAACTTTTGGATCCCAAGATATTTATTAGATTTTTTATTGATAAAAACTGGAGATAAAAAAATGCAATTTACGTTTTGCCGTTCTTTTTGTCTTATTTCTAATATATTATGTGCAGAACCCAGTACTATAAAATTTTTTTTTTTAGTAAAATAGTTTATTTTTAATTCTTTATTAAATGAGGGAATGTAAATCCCATCTAAATCTAATTGCATAGCAATTTTTATATTATTTGATATGAAAAATTTTCTATTACTTTTTTTGCATAAATTTTTAATCTTGTAAATTTCATTTTTATTAATTTTTTTTTTATAATTCCTGTAAATAATTGCGATATTTTTTGGAATTCTTTTGATATACTTTTTGTCAAAATCTTTAATGAAACAAAATATTTTTGGTAATTGATCATGCATAATGTAATTAATAATTTAATATCTATAGAGGATGAATTAAAGATAAAAATCAATAATTTGAATTTAACTAATTTTAATCCAAATATTATTGCAGTAAGTAAAACCTTTGGAATCCGAGATATACTTCCCTTAATTAATCACGGACATATTCATTTTGGGGAAAATAAAGTCCAAGAAGCTCTTGAGAAATGGACAGACATAAAAAATGATTTTAAAAATATAAAACTTCATATGGTTGGTAAGTTACAAACTAATAAAGTTAAATTTGTGATTCCATTATTTGATTATATTCACTCATTAGATAATTTAAAGTTAGCTGAGAAAATATCTAAAGAACAAAAAAAAAAAAATAAAATAATAAAATTATTTATTCAAATAAATATTGCTAATGAAAAACAAAAAAATGGTATTCTTCTTGAAGAGCTTGATAGTTTTTATAATGTATGTGTTAAAGATTTGAATTTAAATATTATTGGATTAATGTGTCTCCCACCAGATGATAACAAATCTTCGATATACTTTTCAAAGATTCAAAATTTGACTGAAAAAATGAATTTAAAAGAAATTAGTATGGGAATGTCCAATGACTATTTAGAGGCTATTACTTATAAAGCCACTTATTTAAGAATTGGAACAAAAATTTTTGGAGAAAGAAGTTAATAAATTTTAATTTTTGTTTTTTTATTAATTAGTTTTAAAAGTATTAAGAAATCTTTTTTTTTAAGTGCAATACATCCTACAGTTGGAGAATAGTTATTAGTTAAATGTATGAAAATAGCACTTCCTTTATTTGGTATAATATTTTTAGTGTTATATTTAATTATTATAAAATAATCATATTTATGATCTTTCCTATATAGTTTTTCGTGACCTATTTTTTTCTTTATTAATATTTCTTTATTATAAAATTTATGATTCGGATCATTACACCACCCCATATTTGGTTTAATTTTAATTATTTTTAATTTTATATTAGGTTTTTTAACACGATCTTTTCTAAAATATAAATCCCCTAGTGAAAAGATTCCTTTTGGAGTTGATTTATCCCCTTCAATTTTACGTTTTTTTACACCATTCTTTCCAATACAACATTTAAATTTAAATTCACCAGCTACCAACGTATCTTTATTTTTTAATCGTATTAGCATAAATTAGTATTAAATGTTTAAACAGAATATTAGCATTATTGGCATTCCTATTTTATATAATATTTTTCAAGAAATTAAGGATAATTTAACATTCGAAATTTCAAATTTTAAAAATATTGATAGTTTTGTAAAATTTTCAACTGAAAAAAAGTATAATGATAAAAATAATATTATAGTTACAACAATTACTAATAAGAATTTTTTTTTAGAAAAAAAAAATGAATTAAAAAATATTATTTTTTTAAGTCAAGAAGATGATAATCAAGATGAAGATAATAATATTTTTCAACATCCCATTGATATTTACACCTTAATAGAAAAGATTAATATTCAATTAATAAAACAAAAATATAATTTCCAATCTAAAATAAAAGTTAAAAATTATTTAATGGATTTAAATTCAAGAATTATTGCAAATAATAAGAAATCTTTAAAACTTACTGAAAGAGAAATGGATATAATATTATTTCTTATTGAAAAAAAACAACCTCAAAAAATTAATGATCTTCAAAATCAAGTGTGGAGATATTCCTCAGATCTTGAAACACATACTGTTGAAACGCATATATATCGATTAAGAAAGAAAATAAATGACTGTTTTAACGATGAAAATTTTATAATAAGTACTGATAAAGGATATTTCATTGAATAAAAAAAAAAATTTTATCGCTAAAGAATTAAGATCAGCAAAATATAGAGCAAGAGTAATTAAACCAAAAAAAGGTAAAGGAAGTTTTAAAAGGAAAAAAAAATAGACTATCTATAAATTTCTACGTTAAAACTTATTACTATTCTATCTTCGTTTGATTTGTTTGCTTGAACCGAGTGGTATAAGTATGATGGAAATATTAAGAGTTTACCTTCTTCAGGTTCAAAATTAACAGTAGTGCCAGAGTATCTTGTATATTTTTCTACTTCCGGGTATCTAATTGATTTTGCATCATTTGGTTCATAGAATACAATATTTCCAGAATCTTTAGGAGCTTTAACATAATAAGCAGCACTTAAAAAACAATTTGGGTGATTATGTGATATGTTAAATGAATCTTTTTTATTAATTATTGCCCACATCGCAACGATTCTAGCTTTATTTTTTTCATACTTCCAACCATAGTCATCTGTGACTATAGATTTTAAAAAATCTTTAAATTTAAAAATAAACCTTTGTGGAGGTCCATCATTAATAATATCAAAATTATTTGAGTGCCATCCTCCAGCATTAGAATGGTCATTTCCTTTTGGATCTTTTTTTTTTAAATCATAAATGTGTTTTTCTAATTCGGAATTAATCTCTCTATGATCTTCTATATGATATTGAAATATTGGAGTTGGAAATATGTCATATATTTCTTTTTTATTCATATTAACCTTTTAATCTTGCACCGAATATTTGAATAATTTTTGATGACATTTCAGTTCCTTTTTCAAGATTCTCTTTTAAAGACAAATTATTCACAAAACCATGTAAAAATCCAGATGCAAAAAGATCTCCAGCACCAGTTAAATCTACAATTTTTAAGTTTTTTTGAATTCCACATTCAGCAATTTCACCTGAATTGATTGCTATTGCTCCATTTTTACCTCTTGTTATAACTACTAGTTTACCCAATTGTTTTGAAAATGTTATTACTTCCTCAAAGTTTTTTGTTCCAATTAAAGACATTATTTCTTGCTCATTTGCAAAGGTAATATCTAGTTTATTTTTCACTAAATCTAGAAAATGTTTTTTATGTCTTTCTACACAAAATAAATCTGATAACGACATTGCAACTTTATTTGAATTCTGAATTGCCTTATCAAATGCTTTTTTTGGATCTCCTTCATCCCATAAATATCCTTCTAGAAAAGTAATTTCACTATTTTTAACTGCATTAACATCAACATCATTTTCACTAATTTTTCCAGCAATACCAAGAAAAGTACACATGGTTCTTTCAGAGTCTGGTGTTATTAATATTAGGCAAGTCCCAGTTGGTATTGATTCCTTTTTTTTTGAATAAAAATAATCTACATTTTCTTTTTTTAAACCATCTTCATATTTATTTCCTAAATCGTCATCATTAACTTTTCCTATAAACCCAACTTTATTTCCAAGTTGAGATAAACCTGCTATAGAATTTGCAACAGATCCTCCAGATACTGTATCTTCAATTTTTAGATTAGACAGAAGTTTTTTAAATTCTGTTTCGTCCACAAGTTTCATTGTACTTTTTGTTAAATTATTATTTATTAAAAAACTTTCTTCAACCTTGCAAATTACATCAACAATTGCATTTCCTATTCCTAAAATTTTCATATTAAGCCTTTTTTGTTTTTACTGGTGATTTTCTGCTAGGATAACAAGAAGTGCAAATTTTACAAGTTAAACCGTAACATTCTCTAGCTTTACAATATTCCCTTCCATAATAAATTATTTGTAGATGAAGTTTATTCCAATATTTTTTAGCAAATAATCTCTTTAAATCTTTTTCAGTTTGTAAAACGTTTTTACCATTAGTTAATCCCCATCTTTGAGCTAAACGATGAATATGTGTATCTACAGGGAAAGCGGGATAGCCAAATCCTTGAGACATAACAACACTGGCAGTTTTATGTCCAACACCTGGTAACTTTTCAAGGTCTTCAAAGTTATCTGGAACTTTACTATTGTGTTTTTCAATTAATTGTTTTGATAACAAATAAACGCTTTTAGCCTTAATTCTAAATATACCTATACTTTTAATTAACCTTTCAATTTTTTTTCTTCCTAATTTAACAAAATGTTCTGGCCGGTTGAATTTCGGATATATATTTTTAGTTACATTATTAACGTTAACATCTGTAGTTTGTGCAGATAATAAAACAGAAATTAATAAAGTGAATTTGTTTTTATGTTTTAAAGGAATTGATGTTTTTGGATAAATCTTATTTAATATTTTTAATATTATTTTAGACCTTCGAATTTCATTCATTTAAAATTCAAGACGTCTCTCATTGAATAAAGGCCAGGTTTTTTATTCATCAACCATTTAGCAGCTGTAAAAGCTCCTTCTGAATAAAGAGCTCTATCAAATGCTTCGTGATTTAAAGTAATTATTTCTTTACCACTTGAGAAAGTTACTTCATGTTTACCGATTACTTCGCCCATTCTTAATGAATTAAAATTAATTTTTTTTCCATAAGGAAAGTTTTTTTTATTAAGATATTTTTTACCCATTAATCTATAAAAGTCCTTATTTTTTCCAACAGCTATACCTTTTCCAAGCATTAAAGCTGTACCTGAAGGATAGTCTTTTTTATGTTTATGGTGGATTTCAAAAATTTTACTTAAAAAGTTATTTCCAAGAGATTTTGATGCGATTTCAGTTAAATACATCAATAAATTTATTCCTAAACTCATATTTCCAGCTCTAAGTATAGGTATTTTTTTTCCATAGTTTTTAATTAATTTTTCTTCTTTTTTTGAAAATCCAGTTGTTCCAATCACTACTCTTTTTTTTAATTTTACTGCAATTTTTAAAACTTCAAATGTGCATTTAGGAACAGTAAAATCTATTATTAAATTTGAGTTTTTAAAAGCTTGTTCAGTATTTAAGCTAGGTTTAATTCCATGAATTTTTTTATTAATTATTCTATTTTCTGTAAGAGCCACTATTTTAAAATTTTTATTAGATTTAGCAGATTTAATAATCTGTTGACCCATTCTTCCCATACATCCAGTAATAGCTAAA
>CACDEK010000010.1 GCA_902551735.1 uncultured Pelagibacteraceae bacterium
ACAAATATAAAAATAAAAAAATAATTTTTGGTGTTTTAAAAATTGCTAGTAGCAAAATTGATTCAGAAAAAGATATTTATGAAAGAGTTAAAGAAGCACTTAACCATATAGATAAAGAAGATAGTGGTAAAGAGTTAAAACTAGCGCCTGATTGTGGGCTTGGCCACTTAACAAAAGAGCTTTCTAAAAAAAAATTAAAAATAATGTCTGAAGTAGCAAATAAATTTTAAATTATTTTGTCTCAGGTCGTTATTCCTCTAAGCATTTTTTGTTGCAGCTATTTATTAACTGGTATATATACTGTGCTTTATGGCTAAAACTGATAAGATTTCTGTTAATGGAAAATCATACAACTGGCCCACAAAACCAGCTGTTGTAATCTGTTTAGATGGAAGCGAACCAGGACCAAAAGGATACATTGATACTGCAATTAGAATGGATTCTATGCCTTTCATGAAATCAATGATAAGCAAATCAACTTACGAAATTGGCAAATGTGCAATGCCAAGTTTCACAAATGTAAATAATATGTCAATTGTTACAGGAACAACTCCAGATGTTCATGGTATATGTGGTAATTTCTTTTTTAATCCTGATGAAGGAAAAGAAACATTAATGAATGATGACTCTTTTTTACGTGTCTCAACAATATTTGAGGCTTTTGAAAATGCTGGTGCAAAAATAGCCATCATCACAGCGAAAGAAAAACTAAGAAAGTTATTAGGAAAAAATCTTAAAAAAGCTATTTGTTTCTCATCTGAAAAGGCAGATGTTGCAAACTTAAAGGACAACAGAATAGAAAATGTTTTGGATTTAGTAAAGAAACCCTTGCCCGAAGTTTATAGCTCAGATTTATCAGAATTTATTTTTGCTGCTGCAATAGAAATTATTAAAAAAGAAAAAATTGATTTAATTTATTTATCAACAACAGATTATATACAACACAAATCTGCCCCTGGCGGCGAATTAGCTAACAATTTTTATAATATGCTTGATGGCTACCTTTCGAAATTTTATGATTTAGGTTGTGAAATATCATTAACTGCAGATCATGGAATGAAGGCTAAGACGAACGAAGACGGTTCTTTAAATTTAATCTATATACAAGACGAACTAGATAAAAAATTTGGCAAAAATGAATGTAATGTTGTTTGTACAATTACAGATCCTTATGTGGTTCATCATGGAGCTTTAGGTGGTTTTGTTAATATATATTTAAAAAATAAAGAAAAAATTAATGATATTATGAATTATATTAAAACAATAAAAGGTGTAGAGCTGGTTCTGAATAAAGAGGATAGTGTTAAAGAGTTAAAACAACCAGAGGATAGAATTGGTGATATTATCGTTACATCAAATGAAAAATTTGCAATTGGTAAAAAAGAGAGCGATCATGATTTAAGTCAATTAAAAGTACCATTACGAACTCATGGTGGACTTGGAGAAACAGATATACCAATTTTTATTTCAAAAAAAATTGATGAAAGCTACAAATCAAAAGGTGTCTTAAGGAATTATGATATTTTTGATTTAGCCTTAAACTATGGATAAAAACATTTTTAAGGTTAAAGGTAGCTATGTAAATGGCCAATGGTTTAACTCAAAAAATAGGTACGATATTTTTAACCCATCTAATGGTGAAAAATTATCCGACGTGCCTATATCAGATAAAAAAGAACTTGAATTAGCAGTAGAGTCTGCAAAAAAAGCTCAGCTAATTTGGTCAAAAACTTCTCTGATTGAAAGAGCTAATGCTTTAGAAAAATTAGCAAAAAAAATATTAGAAAAAGAAGAAGAATTTGCTTTAATTGACACTTACGATTCAGGTAACGCTTTAACTGGGATGAGAAAAGACGTTAAAGAAACAGTAAATAACATAAGATATTTTTGTGGACTAGTAAGAGAAGTTAAAGGTGAAACTTTTTCTATGGAAAAAAACCACTTAAATTTTACTCGTTATCAACCTTATGGTGTAGTTCTTAAAATCAATCCTTTTAATCACCCCTTTAGATTTTGTGTTGAAAAAATTGCTGCTCCTTTGCTAATGGGCAATTCACTCATCATCAAAAATTCTGAACAAGCACCAATTTCCTCTTTAAGATTTTGTGAACTTTTAGAAGATATATTTCCAAAAGGTTTAATAAACGTTGTAACAGGCGGTCCAGATAATGGAAAATTTTTAGTCGAGCATCCTGACATAAAAAGAATAGCTGTTATCGGATCAGTTAATACTGGAATAGCTATTGCAAAATCTGCTGCCCCTCTTTTAAAAAATATCTCTCTAGAGCTAGGTGGTAAAAATCCAATTATTGTTTTTGATGATGCTGACCCAGATTTTGCAGCAAGTTTAGCTATAAAAGGTATGAATCTAAGTAGACAAGGCCAATCATGTAGCTCTACTTCTCGTGTTCTTGTAAATAAAAAAGTTAAAGAGAAATTTCTTAAATCGCTTGTAGAAAAAGCAAAAAGTATTCCTATTGGATTACCGTGGATTGAGACAAATGAAATAGGACCTATCGTATCAAAAAAACAATTTGAAGGAGTGATGAACTATATTAAATCTGGTGTTGAACAAGGTGCAAAATTGCTCTTAGGTGGCGATCAAAACAAATCAGGTGAACTTAAAAACGGATTTTTTGTCAATGCAACTATTTTTTGTGATGTTAAGCCAGATATGAAAATAGCGAAGGAAGAAATTTTTGGACCAGTTATATCTGTTATAGACTGGGATGATTATGATGAGATGGTTAAAATTGCTAACTCTACTCAGTATGGGTTAACAACTATGATTGTAACAAACTCATTGTCGAATGCTATGAAAACAGCAGAAGATGCTGAGGTTGGATATGTTTGGGTAAACACCGCAGGTAGATATTCAGGAGCGCCTTATGGGGGCTGGAAACTTAGCGGCATTGGTGTTGAAGAGTGCTTTGATGAAATGAAAGGTTACGCAAGACTAAAAAACGTAAATATGAAATGGAATTAAATTTAATTTGATTTAATAAAAGCGTTATATAAAAAAATGGATAAAAAACTGCTTACGCCAGGTCCTCTTACTACTTCAGAATCAACAAAGAAAGCTATGCTCCATGACTGGGGTTCTCGTGATATTAAATTCATAGATTTGAACAAAAAAATTCGTCAAACACTCATTGAATTGATTAATGGTCAAAATGTTTTTGAATGCGTTCCAATGCAAGGAAGTGGGACATTTTCTGTTGAAGCAATGATAGGTTCTTTAACAAACAAAAAATCAAAAATATTAATTCTAATAAATGGTGCCTATGGTCAAAGAATGAAAAAAATATGCTCTTATATGTCTAGAAATTTTATTACATATGAGGTTGCTGAACACGAAATTCACAATATTTACAAAATTGAAAATTTGATTAATGAAAATAAAGATCTAACACACATATTTTCTGTTTATTGTGAAACAACTTCAGGAATTTTAAATCCTATTCAGCCTATTTCCGAATTGGCAAAAAAAAATAAAATATCTCTTTTTATTGATGCTATGAGCGCTTTTGGAGCACTTCCTCTAGATATAAAAGAAACATACTTCGATGCGGTAGCCGCTTCGTCAAATAAATGTTTAGAGGGTGTACCAGGTGTAGGATTTATACTAGTAAGAAAGAACGTTCTTCAAAATTCAAAGAATAATTCGCATTCACTAAGTTTGGATTTATATGATCAATGGGAATCAATGGAAAAAAATGCTCAGTGGAGATTTACACCCCCTACTCATGTTTTGGCAGCATTTAATCAAGCTTTAATAGAGCACAAAAAAGAAGGTGGAACAACGGGAAGGTATGAACGCTATAAGAAAAATTGTAAAATAATATGTGATGGTATGGCAAAATTAGGTTTTAAACAGCTTTTGTCAAATGAGCTACAAGCACCAATTATTATTACATTTTTACAACCAAAAGTTCCAAATTTTGATTTTAAAAAGTTTTATAATTCATTAAGCGACAAAGGTTTTTTAATTTATCCCGGAAAACTTACTGTCGCAGACACTTTTCGAATTGGTTGTATAGGAAGTTTGTATGAAAAAGATATGAGTGAAGCTATATTAGCTGTAGAAAACACCCTAAGCGATCTTGAAATAAAATTAATTTAAAGAGATGAAGACTATATTTGAAATTCCTTTAATTAAAGCAACAAACGATAATTTAAAAGGGTATGGAAATTTAGTTGATAATTTTGATAATTGTAAAATCCAAATAACTCAATGGCCTAAACAAGGTTGGAGAGAGATTGATCCTGGTACTGGTGATGAAGGTGGAATAACAGAAGGATCTTTCGAAGTGTGGTGGGATAAAAATATTTTATATGGCAAAAATAATGCTGTTCCTCATAAAAATATAAATGATTACGAAAAAGATGATGTATACCTTTTAGGTTATAACTGTCATCCAGATCAAAAAAACTCCAAACAAAATGATGAAGAGATTGAAAATATTTATTTATGGCATGCTAATTATCATCCTGACGGTGGACAACTTTTTTTTCCAAAAGAAAAAACACCTTTTGTATGTGCTTTAGCTTTACCTGGCGACGATATTAAACCTAAAGATTTTAAAGCTTTTTATTTTAATGGTTCAATGGGGTTATATATTCATCCTTATGTTTGGCACGACGCTGTATTTCCAGTTTGTAAATCTGCAGCATTTAATGGAAAACAAGGCAAAGTTCATGCAAGAGTTAGTGTCGATTTTAAAAAAGAATTTGGTGGTTATCTAAAATTTAAAACTTCATTATAAATAAAATAAAAATTTTTTATCTTAAATTTTCAACATTAGTAATATTTTCTAAAGAGTTTCTAAGCTCATTAATATTTTCACGTTTTGAGAAAATAAAAATTAAAATAATCAACAAAATAATTAAAATAACTGGAATTAATGTAATTAATGAAATGTGTTCAGAAATAAGGAAAAAATACACTGCAAGAAAAATTATAGATCTAATTAATACTGTCATTTTAAACACTGCAATAATTGAAAGAGAATGTTTTACAAGATTAAAAAAACTCATCTTTGATGGTCCAAAATATCTATAGCCTCTCACTGATGGGACTGATCTTTTTTCTTTTACAGACTTAGCTAATGAACCTGAGAAGCTGCTCCAAGTAGAAGCTTCTTCAACCATTTTGGCTACTGCATGCTTAGGTATGCAAGTATAATTGCCATATTTGATAGATTTTCCTGTAAAAGTAAAAGTTAAATATTTGTGGATAAAATAACAAATCTTAAAAATAAATCCTTCTGATCTCTTAACTCTATCAGCTGTAATTACAGTATTTGGATAATCTTTTGTCTTTTCAATTAATAATTTTATTTCTTCAGGCCTATCTTCTCCATCACCATCCATAGGTATTACATAATCAAAGTTTTCTTTTTCATTTATATATTTTAAACCAGCTGCATTGCATCTAGCATGTCCCTTGTTTTTCTTCATATTAATAACTTTTAATGATTTTATATTATTTAAGTTTAAATTAAATGCAGGTCTGCTCTCAGTTGATGCATCGTTAATAATTATGACTGATATTTCATCTTCTAAAGCTTTAATTGCACTGTCGATATTTTCTAAAAGTTTATATGCCGATTGCCAGTCATTATAAATTGAAATTAATATTTTAATTTTCATATAATATCATACCTTTATTTCTGGAAATGAAGGTGAATTCATTTTATCTCCATGTTTTAATTTGACCTCTGGAAAAGGTGGAGAAACTTCGCCTTTCCTTTTTGCAAAAGTTGCATCATCACCAACAAATCTTACTGAAAAAGCTCTTCTTCTATTTGGGCTACTATTTCCTGGTGCACCATGAATTATCGAAAAGTTAAAAGCTATTAAATCTCCTGGTTTTAATTCCCATGAAGCTATATCGTAATCTTGTCTATTAGCGCTTATATCAGGCACAACTTCTAAATTTTCATCTTTCTTCTCGTAAGAATGTCCAAAAAAATTCGTAGGCAAAAATTTTTTGTTCCATTTATGAGAATATTTTACAAATTCAGGACAAACAGCTTTTGATATGTGATCTAATGGAATCCATAAACTGCAATTATCTTTACCATCCACACAATAATAAGGTTGATCTTGATGCCAAGGTGTTCGTTTTGTTGCTCCAGGCTCTTTTATCAAAATATGTTCATGAAACAAATTAACTTTTTTTGATTGCATTAAGGTAGCAGCAATTTTTGCTATATCTGAATTAAATATAAAATCTGTATACTCTTCTATTCTTTGCCAATTACAATAATCATCATAAAAAATTTCTTTACCATTTTCTTTTTCGTAAACACATTTATATTGACTTGGATTTTCAAAATTTTTTTTAACACCTGCTGCTAACTTTTTTAACCAATCATTTGAAATAACATTTTTAACTAATGCAACTCCATGATTTTGATAATTATCTATTATCTCTTTTTCCATTAAAATTTCTCAACTGAAGTTCTTAATTCAATTTCCCACGACCATGCACTGCTATCTTGATTATAAAAATTAAGATAAGTTTTAGCAATTTTATCTGGATTCATCATTTGATAATCTCCTTTAGAATCTTTTCCTATTCCTCCATCAATAACAAAATGCCCTATATGAATATTTTTTGGATGAAGTTCTCTTGCAAGTGACTGTGCTAGACCTCTAAGGCCAAATTTTCCCATTGCAAAAGGTGCTGAATTAGCGAAACCTTTAATACCAGCTGTAGCTCCCGTAAAAAAAATACTTCCACTTTTTCTTTTTAGCATTCTTTTTGTTGCTTCTCTTGCAACTAAAAAAGCTCCAAAAGTTGTAACATTGATTGCCTTTCGTACTTCATCTGGATCTAAATCTGCTATGCTGTTTCTTGAAGGTCGCCAAGATGCATTATAAATTACGAGATTAGGAGTTCCTATTTTGTTGTCAGTTTCTTCAAATAATTTTTTTACACTCTCAACATTACTTGAATCACATTCAACAGTTTCTGCATTAATTTCTTTTTTTAAATCTGCTAATTTGTCAAGATTTCTTGCCGCTAAAACAACCTTCATTCCTTTAGATGAAAATAATCTAGCAAGAGAGGCACTTAAACCTTGGCCAACACCTACTATTAAAACAGATTCGCTCATTATTTATTTTTTACACTGACCAATTGAATCTGCTCCACATTTTTTACCATCTGTCCAAGTAGCATTATTTAGATTTGCTCCGTCAAAATTTGCATTTAAAATATTTGAACCGGTAAAGTCTGCTTCAAATAAGTTTGCATTCATAAAATTAGCTTCTATTAATGAAGCGGCTTTAAAATTTGCTCTTGTTAAATTAGCACTAGTGAAATTAGTTTTTTCAAAAGTTCCGCCTTCTAAATTTGTTTCATATAAATTAGCTCTTATAAATGAAGACTCTGGGTAGTTTCCATTTGCTAGTGTTGAATTCATCATAATACTTTTATCAAATATAACCTTAATAAAACCAGTAAAAGATAAATTTGCATTTGGCATATATGTTCCTGTTAAATCCTGCCCATCTGAAAAAGCGCATCCGGAGTAATCAACGCCATCACCTGGAGGATCATCGCAAGCTGAATTAGCGCTTGTAACATATAGAAATCCTATAAATAACACTGCTAGTGCAATAAACTTTTTCATACTCTAATGATAACACACTTTATTTTTTCATATAGATGTGTAATTCTTAAAAAATTGATAAAATGACCAAAAATACATCGAAAAATAACAACATAGGTTGGCGATTTGATAACACTTACTCAAAATTACCTAATGATATGTTGTCAAGAATAGCACCTATACCAGTAAAAAACCGGAAATTGTTATTCTCAATAAAGTTCTAGCAAATAATCTTGGATTAGATTTTTCTAATACAAATAATGAAGATTTAACTTTAATTTTTTCCGGAAATAAATTGCCAGAGGGGGCAGATACAATAGCGCAGGCCTATGCAGGTCACCAATTTGGACATTTTACTATTTTGGGAGATGGTAGAGCAATTGTCATTGGTGAACATTTATCAAAAAATAATGAAAGATATGACATTCAATTCAAAGGTTCTGGAAAAACACCATTTTCAAGAAATGGAGATGGTAGAGCAGCACTAGGTCCAATGCTAAGAGAGTATATTATCAGTGAGGCAATGCATGGACTTAATATATCAACTACTAGAAGTTTATCAGTTGTTAAAACGGGAGAGACTGTAATGCGAGAAACTCCCCTCCAGGGAGCAATATTAACAAGAGTAGCATCTAGCCATATTCGTGTTGGTACATTTCAATTTTTGACTGCTACTAGAGAAGAAAAAAATTTAAAAACTTTATTTGAATATACAATTGACCGTCATTACCCGAATATTAAAGACTCAAAAACTCCAGCTATTGATCTATTAAAAATTGTAATGGAAAAACAAATTAGACTAGTCACTGATTGGATGAGAGTTGGATTTATTCATGGAGTAATGAATACGGATAATATGGCAATATCTGGTGAAACTATCGATTATGGACCTTGTGCCTTTATGGATATTTATAATCCTGAAACTGTTTTTAGTTCAATAGATCATCATGGCCGTTATGCCTTTTTAAATCAACCTAGTATTACTAAATGGAATTTAGCTAGATTTGCAGAAACTCTATTACCTTTAATTGATAAAAATAAAGATAAAGCTATTGAAAGTGCTACTGCAACAATCAATAAATTTGATGAATTATTTAACAATAATTGGCTAGAAATGATGAGAAAAAAATTAGGTTTTTTCGACAAAAAAAAAGATGATGAGGTATTAATTGGGTTTTTACTATCATTAATGCACAAACATAAAGCGGATTATACAAATACATTTTGCTCATTAATGAATACTGAAATTAAAAAAGATAAAATGTTTGAAAGCAAAGAATTTGTTGATTGGAAAGAAAATTGGAAAAAACGTTTAAAAGAAAATAATAAATCTAATGAAGAATGTTTAAAATTAATGCATTTAAATAACCCATTAGTTATTCCTAGAAATCATAAAGTTGAAGAAGCTTTAAAAGCTGCAAATAATAATGATTTAGATCCCATGTTAAAATTATTAAGAGTTTTAGAAAAACCTTATGAAAATCAAGAAGATATTATGAATTATCAATCTCCTGGTCCTGCCAGTGATGAAAAATATCAAACTTTCTGTGGAACGTAAAAAAATTATTGTTTAGCCTAATGAACCTAAAAGTCTAAACAAAGATGCAAAAAAACCAAATCCCGAAAGCTCTATAAGCGCCACTATTCCAATAATAAATAAAATTTTTTTCCACTTATCACTTATATTCATAATTAATTATTACCATATTTATTTATAATCATTTAAATCTAAACAAGTTGCGCCTTGTTTTTTTCCGCACAACCAAATTGCTTCTGGAAACTTATCTCTAGAATGCCATTCAAGTACCCACTTTGGTCTATCTTTTAAATGATAAGATAAATTGCCTGCCACCCATTCATCTCCTCCGATAACCCATACTATTTTTTCATTTCTATTTTTATCCCATAATTTTTGAACCTCCATAGCAATTTTCTTGCCTGGATAATCTGTCCTCTTATCTGTTTCTGTAATCGAAACATAAGCATAAGCAAATGGGGAAAAAACAAATAAAATTACAAATACTGAAATAAAACCTTTTATCTTATTAAGATTTGTTTGAGATTGAAAAATATAAATTATTAAAACTCCAAAGAATAAATAAAATGGTGTCATCCACATTGTTCTAATTTTAACTCCCATGATCATAGAAGTTATAAACATTAAAAATATTGGAAATATATTTATAGCTAATAAAAATAATAACTTTTGATCATTAAAATTAAATTTTAACTTAAATTTTTTTATTACAAAAAAACACATAATAAAAAAAGGTATTAATATTCCAATTTGTTTTACTAAAAATAATATTGGGTAAATTAAGTGATCTATAAAGTCTTGATCTCCCGTGCCAGTTCTATGAAGTCCATATAAGATAGTAATATAATCATTTTTTATTAACCAAATTAAATGAGGTGATAAAATTAACAAAAAAGGTACCAGAGAAATAAAACATTTATAATTAAATTTCTTTTTAAAAAATGTATAAGCAAGAAACACATCCATAGCTATCAGAAGATAGATAAATAAATATTTTGACAGAATTCCTATAGCAGCAAATATTCCAAATAATAACCAATCAATAATTTTATTATTTTTAAATCCTTTCCAAGCATACAATACCGAAAGTGCCCAAAAAGGTAATTGGCAAATATTTACGTTAAATTCTGGAGTTGTAAAATTATAAAAATAAATTCCTTCTAATAATAATACAGATAATAAACTATAATTTTTGTTACTAAAAAATTCTTTTGAAAATTCCCAAACAACAAAAAAAGAAAAAACTACAAATATTTGGCTTAATAAATAATAAGCCCAATCATTACTTCCAAATATTTGGTAAAAAACTTCTACAAAGAAAGCACTTGCTGGTGGATGCTTATTAAAACCCCAGTCTAAATTACTAGCCCAAGCCAATTTTTCAATAGTATCAAGTGGTAAATTATTATTTGTAAATGTAGGAATCAGTGTCCAAATAATTAAATGTAACCCAATAAAAATATAAAATATTTTATTTAATTTTCTTTCGACTACTGTCATTTTTTCAATGTTTATATGATTTAAGCTGTCTTGACACCTATTAATTCGTGAATATAGTACGGCACATTTTAAACAAGACTTATGGTAAAAATCTCTAAAACATACAAGCCAACCTTAAAAGAAAAATATATGTGCGAAAAACACAAGGCGTATTTTAAAAAGAAATTAACAGAATGGAAAAGTGAAATTATAAAAACAAATAATGACGCTTTGTATAATAGCTCACTAGATGATAATAGTACTTCTGCAGATATTGTAGACCAAGCAAGTTCCTATACTGAGAAAAATGTAGAGATGAGGGCTATTAATAGACAAATAAAACTTATATCTAAAATTGACCAAGCTTTAAAAAAAATTAAAGACGGAACCTACGGATACTGTGAAGAAACAGGGGAACCTATAGGAATTAAAAGATTAATAGCACGTCCAATTGCTACACTTTGTATTGCTGCCCAAGAAAAACATGAAAAAGAGGAAAAAGTTTACGCTGACCTTTAAGGTTTAGGTATAACTTCTCCCCTATCCATAAAATCGAAACCTTTAATGACCGCTTCCCTTTTAGAAATTTCTAAATACCACTTAGTTAAATTTTTATAATTTTTTAAACCTATATCATGCCATTCGTGTCTAGCTATCCAAGGCCAAGTCGCAATATCTGCTATTGTGTAATTTTTTCCAGCTAAATATTCAGAATTTCCTAATCTTTCATCTAAATCTTTATAAATTGTTTTTGCTATTTTAAAATATCTATCTTCTCCAAATTTACTTTTTCCAGGATTGTAATGATGAAATTGATGGTGCTGTCCTATGAATGGCCCTACAATTGCCATTTGCACCATTAACCACTGATTAATCTTTAATCTTTCCTTTTTGTCATAAAATTTATTAGTTTTTTCTGCAAGATAAATAAGGATAGCTCCTGACTCAAATATCGCCTCTTCATTATTATCATGATCAATTATTACTGGAATTTTACTAAATGGACTTATTTTTCTAAATTCAGGCTTAAACTGTTCATCTTTAAAAATATTTATTTTTTTAACTTTATATTTAAGACCAACTTCCTCCAGCATAATTGAAATTTTTTTTCCATTTGGAGTATCAGCTGTTAATAATTCAATCATTTTTCTTAACGCCTAGTCTACTTTGAACACTTTTTGAAGTTGTGGTAAACTCAAATCTTAATGTTTCTTCAGGTCTTGCATATTTAAAACAACCTCTAGCAGCGAGCGCACCTTCATGAAACCCTGAAAGTATTAATTTTAGTTTTCCTGGATAAATACATATATCACCAATAGCAAAAATTCCTTTTTGATTTGTTTCGAAACTTTCTGTATTTACAGGTATATTTTTTTTTTCTAAATTTAATCCCCAGTTTAAGATTGGACCTAATTGCATAATTAGCCCAAAAAAACCTAAAACAAAATCAGTCTCAATTTTTTCGATACTTCCATCATCATGCTTAATACTAATACTTTTTAAATTTTTATCCCCTTCTACAGAATTCAATTGATATTTAGTAAATAGTTTAACTTTATTTTCTTCGCTTAGTTTTTTAATTTTTTCAACGCTAGATTGTGCACCTCTAAATTCATCTCGCCTATGTATTAAATTAACTTTTGAACTTTCTGATAATTCTATCGCCCAATCTAAAGCTGAGTCACCTCCTCCAAATATTGAAACTGTTTTATTTTTAAAAATTTTTTTATCTTTAATTGAATAAAATATTTCATTTCCTTCAAATTTTGCACACTCTTTTACAGAAAATTTTCTTGGCTCAAAAGATCCTACTCCACCAGCAATAATTATACTTGATACATGAAATTCTTTTCCTTTGTTAGTTTTAACAATCCAATAATTTTTTTCTTTTTTAACTTCTTCCACTCTTTCATTTAAATGAAAATTAGTTTTAAAAGGTTTTATTTGTTCTATTAAATTGTTAGTTAATTCTTCACCAGTACACTCTGGAATTGCTGGAATATCATAAATTGGTTTGTCAGGATAAAGCTCTATACACTGACCTCCAATTTTATCAAGGTTGTCTACCACTTCACATTTTAGACCAATAATTCCAAGTTGATGGATGCAAAAGAGTCCGACTGGACCTGCTCCGATTATTAAAACATCTGTTTTTATCATTAAGCTTGTTTCTCTGGAAGATTTACTATCAATCCATCTAATTCTTCAGAAACAATTAATTGACAGCTTAATCTGCTAAGTGGATTGGGTTCATATGCCATATCTATCATATCATCTTCCCCTTGTTCTTTTTTTGGAAGCTTATCAAACCATTCTTCTTTGACATAAACATGGCAAGTTGCACAAGCCATACCTCCTCCGCAATCAGCATCTATACCTGGTATATTATTTTGTATAGCACCCTCCATAACACTTAAACCATTTGTCACATCAATTGTGTGAGATTTGCCACTGTGTTCAATGTAAGTAATTCTAGGCATAAACAATATATAGGTACAAAAAAAAATAGGGCAAGTATTTCTACTTGCCCTATTTTAAAGTTTTTAACTCTTAAGTATTATTATCTTCCTCTAGAGTTAGCAACAGCGCAAGACCATATAATTAAACCGAATGCGATTTTATTAACAAAGTCTGCTAAGTTGTAAATCACGTTAAGTGCATTAGCATCTATTCCGCCAGTTAAGTAACCAAATACATAACCTAGTGGGTAAATTGCCCATCCAACTGTAACGATCATTCTTAATGCTCCGAATGCCACTACCAATGATTTATTTCCAGATTTAGCTGCTGCTTTTCCTGCCTCACCAGAAAAGATTTCATAAAGAATGTAAACCCATCCAGCTATCCCTATTATAAAACCAAGGGCAGGATTGATGAATCCAGCTTCTCCAAGATATCCACCTATCAACATAACTAAAGAACCAATTAAGATTCTCCAGAAAATGCCGCTGTCAACTTTTCTTACTGCTGAAAGAATTAGGTAAAATTCAACTAGTTGTAAAGGCACTGTTATTAACCAATCAATGTATCTGTATACAGTTGGAGTATCTCCTGTTTCAACCCAAACTGCTCTCATATACATGTAGTGGATAAATGCAATACCAGTTACTAATCCAGCTACGTTTACAGATTTTCTCCACTGAGCGCTTACATTTGCTTGCTCCATAAAGAAAAACGCAGTAGCTGCTAACATACCCATTGATATTAACCAGAATGAAATACCAACGAAATCATCCGTAGCTAAAAAGGTAGTCGCATTAGCCGCAGTACTTGCCCCAATAAGAGCAAACATCGCTAAAGCTAACGTTTTTAATGTTTTCATAAAAAACTCCCTCTATTAGTAGTTTTTATTTAGTTTAAATTTAAACTACAGTTACAACCACGATTGCAACCAAAGTTGACAGCACATTAACAAAATAAATAGTTAATTGAAGACTTTTTTAATGCTAATTTATGTTGATTTTATTAACTTTTTTAATTTAAATGATACCAGTTTTGGAAAAACCATAAAAAACAGCTAAAAAAAACAAATCAATATGAATCAAAAATTTTCAGAAATTTATTCAAATTCTATAAAAAAACCTTCAGAATTTTGGAAAAATGTGGCTGAAGATATATTTTGGTTTAAAAAACCTTCAAAGATTTTAAATAAATCGAATCCACCCTTTTACAAATGGTACGAAGATGGCATTACAAATACTTGTTACAATGCTTTAGATATTCATATTGATAATAACAGAGGAGATAGAACAGCATTAATTTACGACAGTCCTATTACAGGTAACAAAAATAAATTTACTTATAAAGAATTAAAAGAAAAAGTTTCAAAGTTTGCTGGTGCGTTACAAAATCAAGGAGTAAAAAAAGGAGATAGAGTTATAATTTACATGCCTATGATACCTGAAGCAGTTGTAGGTATGCTTGCCTGTTCTAGAATAGGAGCAATCCACTCCGTAGTTTTTGGAGGATTTGCCTCCAATGAATTAGCAAGTAGAATAGACGATAGTAAAGCAAAAGTTTTACTTACAGCTTCTTGTGGTTTTGAACCAGGAAGAACAGTCCAGTATAAGCCTCTTGTAGATGAAGCATTAAAATTAGCATCTCATAAAATAGAAAAAATAATATTATTTCAAAGGTCTGGAAATGAAGTAAAACTAAGTTCTTCAAAAGAAATTAGTTGGGATGAAGCATTATCAAATGCAAAGAATGCTGATTGTGTTGAAATGAACTCAAACGAATTTGCTTACATTTTGTACACATCTGGCACAACAGGAGTGCCAAAAGGAATTGTTAGAGATATTGGTGGACACATTGCCGCTCTAAAATGGACAATGAAAAATATATATAATATCGATCAAGACGATGTTTGGTGGTCAGCTAGTGATATTGGTTGGATAGTTGGACATTCTTACATTGTTTATGCTCCTTTATTTAAAGGATGTACTACAATTTTGTTTGAAGGTAAGCCAGTAGGAACTCCAGATGCAGGGGCTTTTTGGAAAATAATTTCAGATTATAAAGTAAAATCTCTATTTACTGCACCAACTGCTTTCAGAGCTATTAAAAAAGAAGATCCTGAAGGTAAATTTTTTTCTAAATATGATCTAAGTTCTTTTGAAAGTTTATTTTTAGCGGGTGAAAGAGCTGACCCTGATACAATTAAATGGGCAGAGTCTCTTTTAAAAGTTCCTGTAATCGATCACTGGTGGCAAACTGAAACGAGTTGGGCAATTAGTTCTAATTGTACAGGAATAGAAATGATGAAAACAAAATATGGCTCTGCTTGCAAAGCTGTTCCTGGGTATGATGTTAAAGTTATAAAGCCAGATCAAACCTTAGCAAAACCAAATGAAATGGGAGACATTGTTGTTAAACTTCCATTACCCCCTGGAACTTTTCCAACTTTATGGAATGCTGATGAAAGATACAAAAAAACTTACATGTCAAATTATGAAGGTTACTACCAAACTTATGATGCGGGTCATATCGATGAAGATGGATATATATGGATAATGTCTAGAACTGATGACATTATAAATGTTGCTGGGCACAGATTGTCAACAGGAGCTATTGAAGAAGTTTTATCAGAACACCAATCTGTTGCTGAATGTGCGGTTATTGGAATTGCAGATAAATTAAAAGGACAATTGCCTATTGGTTTAATAGCACTTAAAGCAGGTGTTAAAAAAGATAATGAAACAATATCCAAAGAATGTATACAGATGGTAAGAAATAAGGTTGGCCCTGTTGCAGCTTTTAAAACTGCAATTATTGTAAAAAGATTACCTAAAACACGTTCAGGCAAAATATTAAGAGGAACTGTCAGAAAAATAGCAGATAAAGAGGAATATAAAATGCCAGCAACAATTGATGATCCTGTAATTTTAGATGAAATAAAGCAAGATTTAATAAATAACAATATTTTAAAATAATGATGAAAACATATTTATTCTTGTTTGGTGCAATTTTTTGTGAAGTTGCAGGTACAATGTTGCTTCCTGCAACTCAAAATTTTACTAAATTAACTCCAACATCTATACTTGCGGTTTGTTATCTGACAGCTTTTTATTTGCTTACATTTGTAGTAAACAAACTTCCTATTGCTATTGTCTATGCAACTTGGAGTGGCCTAGGGATATTTACAATTGCAATACTTGGATATATTTTTTTTAAACAAAATCTTAGTTGGCAATCTGTTTTGGGATTATTTTTAATTGTTATTGGTGTAATTTTAGTAAATACTTATTCAAAAGCTATTTAAACTCCATTGGTTTTCCTAAAGCTTTTCCTATTATTTTTCCATCTTTCATTTTTATTTGACCATTAACAACAGTTAAAACAGGTTTTCCTTTAAATTCCATATTATTAAAAGGTGACCATTTACATTTACTTTCAATTTCTTCATTTTTAATTTTATGTTTTTTATTCAAATCTACTACAGTCAAATCAGCATCAAAATCTTTTTTGATAAAACCTTTATTTTTTATTCCAAAAATTTTTACTGGATTTTCACAAACAAAATTTACAAATTGTTCAAGTGTTAATCTTCCTTCATTAATATGATTTAACATCAAGGTAACTAAAGTTTGAACTCCCGGCATTCCAGAAGGAGATTTGGGATAAGTTTTTTCTTTATTTTCTTTTAAGTGTGGGGCATGGTCTGAACCTATAGTATCAACTAAATTATTTCTAATCGCATACCATAATCTATCTTGATGAATTTTCTCTCTAATAGGTGGATTCATTTGTGCATATGTTCCTAGTTTTTCATAACATTCTGGAGATGACAAAGTTAAATGTTGGGGAGTAATTTCAAATGAAATTTGTCCCTTATGCTGAGATAAAAAATCTACTTCATCCCTTGTTGTTATATGGAGAATATGAGCTTTTTTTTTATATCTTTCTGCAATTTTAACAATTTTTCTTGTTGATGCTATTGCACAAACTTCATTTCTCCAAATAGGATGTGTTTTTACGTCACCTTCCCTAATTAATTTTTTTCTCATATTTAATATTTCTTCGTCCTCAGAATGAACGGAAACTACTTTTGAACTGCTTTGAAATACTTTTTCAATATCCTCTTCTTTGTTAACTAATAAATTACCAGTTGAAGATCCTGCGAAAAGTTTAATTCCACAGCATCCTTCTAAATTTTTTAAATCTGACAATTCTTTATGGTTATCGGGTGTTGCTCCAAAATAGAAAGCATAGTTACAAAACATTCTTTTTTCAGCTAATTTTAATTTTTTTATAAATTCTTTTTTGCTAGAAGTAGGAGGATTGGTATTTGGCATTTCAAAAACCGAGGTTATTCCTCCAGCTATTGCAGCTTTGCTTCCAGAGTTCAGATCTTCAGCATCTGTGTCTCCGGGTTCTCTAAAATGAACTTGTGTATCGATACAACCTGGCAGAACTGTTAAATTTTCTGCATCATAAACTTCACTAGAATTATCTATTTTTATTTCTCCTATTTCGGAAATTTTGCCTTTTTTTATTCCAATATCTTGTTTTTTGAGCTTACCATCTATGTAGCATGAACCGTTTTTTATGATTAAATCTAACATTTTGCAGAAAAGTAATTATATTATAAATGCTTAGTAATCAATTATGAATATTAATACCGCTTGTATTTTAGAAGATAGAGGAGTTCTTTTTATTGACGGGTCTGATGCAAAAGATTTTTTGCAAAATATTGTCACAAATGACTTGAATAAAGTTACAGATAGTTACTCATCTTTTGCTTCTTTATTAACCCCTCAAGGAAAATTTTTATTTGATTTTATAATAATTAAACACAAAAAAGGTTATTTTATTGACTGCGAAAAAGTTCAAATTGATGAACTATTTAATCAGCTTTCTTTATATAAGCTAAGATCTGATGTTCAAATTTTAAATCTTAGCAATGAATTTATTGTAGCTACCTTAAGTTATGAAAAATTTAAATCAATCGCTGGTTCAAAAGATGAATTAGGATTTACTCTTAAATATATAGAAGATCCAATTTTATTAGATCCGAGAAATAAAAAATTAGGAGCAAGGTTAATTGTAAATCTTGAAAAACTTTATTTATCTTTAAAAAAACTTGAATTAAAATCTTCTGACCAACAAGAATACTATAATTTAAGTTTTGATTTAGGTATTGCTCAAAAAAATACCAATAAATTAAAAAACAAATTATTTGGAATTGAGTGTAATTTTGAAGAACTTAACGGTATAGACTTTAAAAAAGGATGTTATGTAGGACAAGAAAATACCTCTAGAATTAAATTAAAAAATAAATTATCCAAAAGGCTTTTACCAATAAAAATAGTTGAGGGAAAAATAAATGAAGGAGATTCTATAATGAACGAAAATGTAGAAATAGGAAAGGTTCTAATAAGTGAAAAATATCCTTTTGCGATAATAAAATATACTTCTGAAAAATTTAATTTTGATTTTACTTTTAAAATTGGAAATGCTAAAGCAAAAATAATAAAACCAAACTGGCTTTAATTTTAAATAAATGAAATCGATTGAAAATAACTTCGAAGATCCAAAAGTAAATGAACTTTTAAATAAACATTTCATTGAATTAAGATCAGTTTCTCCAGAAGGCAGTACTCATGTTCTGGATATACCTGGATTAAAAATTCCATCAATTAAATTTTGGAGTTTATGGGAAGATAAAAATCTTATTGGTTGCGGTGCACTGAAATTTTTAGATAAAAATCATGGAGAATTTAAATCATTGAGAATATCTGATAAATTTAGAAATAAAGGGTTAGGAGAAAAAATTATCAATCACTTAATAAATGAGGCAAAAAAATTAAATATAAAAAAAATTAGTGTTGAAACTGGTACAGGTATTTTTTTTAAACCAGCTAGAAAATTATTTGAAAAATGTGGCTTTAAACCTTGTAAGCCATTTGCTCATTATAAAGAAGACCTAAATTCTTGCTATTTTTCCAAAGATATAATCTAATATTGGTGCGGCCAGAGAGACTTGAACTCTCAATGGGAATTTCCCACTTGGCCCTCAACCAAGCCTGTCTACCAATTTCAGCATAGCCGCATAGTGCGTCAGAATAATTGAATGACAATTTCTTTTCAAGTTGATACATTATTTTTATGGATACTAAACAGACAGAAAATGATTCTTTAAAGGAGATTTATAAAAAAATTTCAGCTGTAGTACCAGAAATTGAATGGAAAGTTCATGCACCATTAATAGAGAAAATAAACAAATTAAAAAAAGAAAAAAATGCTGTTATATTAGCCCACAATTACCAAACACCTGAGATTTATCATGGTGTTGCCGACATTGCTGCAGACTCGCTTGCTTTAGCTGTAGAAGCGTCAAAAACTACTGCTAATATAATTGTTCTTTGTGGAGTTCATTTCATGGCTGAAACAGCAAAATTAATGAACCCAAAAAAAAAAGTTTTAATACCTGATATGCAAGCCGGATGTTCTTTGGCATCATCAATTACAGGAGAAGATGTCAGAATGTTAAAAGAAAAATATCCTGGAGTGCCTGTTGTCTCTTATGTCAATACTTCAGCGGATGTTAAG
Source organism: uncultured Pelagibacteraceae bacterium (assembly GCA_902551735.1). Lineage (GTDB taxonomy): Bacteria > Pseudomonadota > Alphaproteobacteria > Pelagibacterales > Pelagibacteraceae > Pelagibacter. The sequence continues at coordinate 19,690 of CACDEK010000010.1, forward strand.
GCGGAAACAGATATATGTTGTACCTCAGCAAATGCAGTAAAAGTTGTTGAATCTCTTGGTGTGGATAAAGTAATATTTCTTCCAGACCATTATTTAGCAAATTATGTTCAAAAAAATACAAAAGTAAAAATTATCTCTTGGCAAGGAACATGTATTGTTCATGAAAAATTTACTGGAAAAGAAGTTGAAGATATAAGAAAAGAAAACCCAGATATTAAGATCATTGCACATCCTGAATGTCCTCCGGATGTTATAAATGCATCCGATTTTGCAGGCTCCACATCAAGTATGGTAAAGTATGTAAAAGAAAAACAACCTAAAAAAGTATTATTGGTAACCGAATGTACTATGAGTGACAATGTACAGGTTGAGAACCCCAATGTTCAATTTATAAAACCTTGCAACCTTTGCCCTTATATGAAAAAAATTAATCTAAAAAAAATTTACGATTGTTTAAAAAATGAAAGCAATGAAATTAAAATTAGCCACAATATTGCTGCGATGGCTAGAAAATCTGTGGAAAGAATGACTGAAATAGGCAGATAAAATCTGTGTCAAAAATAACTTTAAGTAAAAATTTTATAAAAGATGTTTGTAGGTTAGCTCTTAATGAGGATCTTTATCCTTCTGGAGATATCACATCAAGTCTTTTAAAGAATAATATTAAAAAAAAAATAAAATTAATTTCTAATCAAAAAGGTATAATTGGAGGATTAGAGTTTGCTAAACAAACATTCAAACTAATAGACAAAAACATAAAATTTGTTCCAAAAAAGAAAGAGGGTTCTTCAATTAAAAAAGGTCATATAATTGCAACAGTTGAAGGTAATGTAAAAAATATACTAACAGGTGAGAGAACTGCATTAAATTTTCTGTCTCATATTTCTGGAGTAGCTACAATTACAAATCAATTTGTAAAAAAAGTTAAAAAAAAATGTAAAATTTGTTGCACTAGAAAAACAATTCCTAATTTTAGAGTTGTGCAAAAATACGGTGTAAAATTAGGTGGTGGTATCAACCATAGATTTAATTTAAGTGATGAATATTTAATTAAAGATAATCACATTGAAGCGAATCAAAATTTAGTAAGTATAATAAAAAAAGCTATAAAAAATAAAAAAGGCAAAAAGATTACCATAGAGATAGATAATTTAAATCAACTTAAGCAAATTATTGGCCTAAGATTTGATAGAATATTATTCGATAATATGAAACCAAAGCTTTTGAGAAAAGGGATTAAACTATCAAAAAAACTTTATGAAACTGAAGCTTCAGGAGGTATTACATTAAAAAATATTAAAAAAGTAGCTGCAACGGGTGTAGATAGAATTTCTGTTGGCGCTATCACTCATAGCTCAGTAGCATTAGATTTAAAATTAGAAATTTAAAAAGCTACTTTTTAGATAATTGTGCTTGAGCGGCTGCTAGTTTTGCAATTGGAACTCTGTATGGTGAACAAGAAACATAATCCAATCCTATTTTAGAGCAAAAATCTATACTTTTGGGATCTCCTCCATGCTCTCCACATATGCCTAATTTAATTTTTTTATTCTGCTTTCTTCCCTTTTTTGTTGCAATTTCAATTAAATCTCCCACTCCATCATCTATTGATATGAAGGGATCAATATCAAATATTTTATTCTCAATATAATCATTTAAAAACTTTCCACTATCATCCCTACTAATTCCAAATGTAGTTTGAGTTAAATCATTTGTTCCAAAACTAAAAAATTCAGCGTGTTTTGCTATATCTTGTGCTTTTATTGCAGCTCTTGGGAGCTCAATCATTGTGCCAACTAAAAAATTAATTTTAACTTTGTTTTCCTTTTGAACTTGTTTTGCCACTCTTATTACTAAGTCCTTCATAATTTTAATTTCTGCTTCGGTTGAAACTAATGGAATCATTATTTCAGGTAAAATAGATTTATATTTTTTTTTTTTACATTCAGTTAGAGCTTCAAATATAGCTCTACATTGCATTTCGTAAATTTCAGGAAAAGAAATTCCTAGTCTGCAACCTCTATGTCCAAGCATAGGATTATGTTCGTGTAATTCATTTATCCTACTTTCAACTTCTTTTACTGTTAAATTTAATAATTTTGACACATCTTTTATCTCACTTTGATTTTTTGGTAAAAACTCATGCAAAGGAGGGTCTAATAACCTTACTGTTACTGGAAGACCATTCATTATTTTAAATATTTCTATAAAATCATTTTTTTGATGAGGTAAAAGTTTAGATAATGCTTTATTTCTATCTTCACTAGATTTTGATAATATCATTTCTCTAACTGAAGAAATTCTTCCTTCATCAAAAAACATATGTTCTGTCCTACACAATCCAATTCCTTCTGCTCCAAATTGCCTTGCGGTTTTACTATCCAATGGTGTTTCAGAATTGGTTCTAATTTTTAACTTTCTGTAACTATCAGCCCACATCATAACTTTAGAAAAATCACCAGAAATTTCTGGTTTCAAAGTTTTTACTTCACCAATAATTACTCTTCCTGTAGAACCGTCTATAGTAATTATATCACCTTCTTTTATTTGATGATGATTTGTTTTAAATATTTTTTTTTCATAATCAATATCTATTTCGCTAGAACCTGAAACACAAGGTCGTCCCATACCTCTAGCGACAACAGCAGCATGGCTTGTCATTCCTCCTCTTGAAGTAAGAATTCCTTTTGCCGCATGCATTCCATGAATATCTTCTGGGGAAGTTTCTACTCTTACTAAAATAGTATCTTGCATCATATTGTTTAATCTTTCAGCTTCTTCAGAAGTAAATACAACTTTTCCACTTGCTGCTCCTGGTGATGCTGGCAATCCTTTTGCAATTATATTAATTTTAGTATTTTCATCTAAAGTTGGATGCAAAAGAGAATCTAAAGAATTAGGATTAATTCTTAATATAGCTTCTTTTTTTGAAATTGATTTTTCTTTTACCATATCTACAGCTATTTTAACTGCTGACTTTGCAGTTCTTTTTCCTGATCTCGTCTGGAGCAACCAAAGTTTTTTATTCTCTACAGTAAATTCAACATCTTGCATATCTTTGTAATATTTTTCTAAAGTCGATAGTATTTTTTTAAGTTGGTTAAAAACTTTTGGCATTGATTCTTCCATTGATTTTTCTTTTGAGTAAGAATTTTTATTAGCCTTTTTAGTTATGTACCCTGGTGTTCTAGTACCAGCAACCACATCTTCTCCTTGTGCATTTATTAAATATTCTCCGTAAATTTCATTATTTCCATTTGAGGGATTTCTTGTAAAAACTACGCCAGTAGCAGAATCGTTCCCCATATTTCCAAAAACCATTAATTGTACATTTACTGCTGTTCCCCAGGATGAAGGTATTTGATTTAATTTTCTATAAATTTTTGCTCTTTTGCTTTCCCAAGATAAAAATACAGCGGCAATCGCTCCAAACAATTGTTCAAAAACATTTTGTGGAAATTCTTTTTGTGTTTTTTTTTTAACTAATTTTTTAAAATCTTTTATCAACCCGTCCCAATCATTCTCATCAAGATCGGTGTCTAATAACACCCCTTTGGTTAATTTATAATTTTCAATTAATTCTTCAAAATTATAAGCTTCCACGCCCATAACTACATTTCCATACATTTGAATAAATCTTCTGTAACTATCTTTTGCAAATCTATTGTTTCCTGTTTTTTTTGCTAGTGATAAAACAGTTTGATCATTTAAACCTAAATTAAGTATTGTATCCATCATGCCAGGCATTGAGACTCGTGACCCAGATCTAACAGAAACCAACAAAGGATTTTTTAAATCACCAAATTTTTTTCCAGATTGACTCTCTACGATCTTTAATTGATTTTTAATTTCTTTTAATAGTTTAGATGTTAATTTTTGTTTATTTTTATAAAAAATATCACAAACCTTAGAGGATATAGTAAATCCAGGGGGTACCGGCAAACCTAATTTTTTCATTTTTAAAAGGTTTGTGCCCTTGCTTCCTAAAAAATTATTTAAGTTAACATTCTTAATAGATTGCTTTGATTCAAAATTTAATATTAGCTTTTTCATTATAAAATTTCTATTTTTGAAAAATTGATATAATTTTCATATGTTTTGCATAATATTTGTAATAATTTTAATCTGTTCTTTCTGATATTTTCCTCTTTATCATTAACCATAACATTATCGAAAAAATCAAAAATACTATTTTTTGTTTCTGATAAATTTTTCATTGTTAAGTCATAGTTTTCGTCTTTACCTACATTAGTGAAATATTTACGTAAATTATGTATACTTTTATATAAATTTTTTTCATAATCATTTTTAAATAATCCTGGATCGACACTATCAGAAATTTCAAAATCCAGATTTTTTAGCTCTTGATCTAAAATATTAGCAGCTCTTTTATAGCAAGAGACTACTGAACGTCCTATTTCTTTATTTATTAATTTGTTTAATGTTATTGCCTTTTTATATACTTTATTCATGTTATCAATTATATATGAGTTCATTGATGCTTCTATAATATCGGGACGAACATCTTTATCTTTCATATAATTTCTTAGTCTTTCCATAAAAAAATTATTTAGATCATTTAAAATAGTCTTATTGCTAAGAACAAAACCTTGTTCTATATAAAGATTAAAAGAATAATTAATTATATCTTTTAATTTAATATCTTTATTATTTTCAATTAAAAGTCTTATTATACTTAAAGCTGATCTTCTTAAAGCGTAAGGATCTTTAGAACTTGTTGGTTTTTGATCGATTCCAAAAAAACCTACTAAAGTATCTAGTTTATCTGTTAAAGATAAAGCTAGGCTAAATGGTTTCTTTGGTATTTTGCTATTATTACCAATAGGTAAATAATGTTCACTAACAGCTAAAGATATATCTTTATCAAAACCCTGAAATTCAGCAAAATAACCTCCCATAATTCCTTGCAACTCTGGAAATTCGCCAACAATATCAGATAGCAAATCTACTTTGCAAATTGAAGCTGATATTTCAACTTTATCTTTACTTATTAGCATTTCGTCAGAAATAAAGCCTCCAAGCTTTCTCATTCTTTGGATTTTATCAAAATATGATCCCAAACCCTTAAAGTAATTCATTGATTTAAGTTTTGAAACTTGTTTTACTAAATTATTAGATTTATTTTTTTCCCAAAAAAACTGAGCATCACTTAATCTGGCATTTACGACTCTTTCATTTCCATATTTAATAAAACCTTTTTTATCTTTGTTATTTGCAACAACTAAGAAATTATTTGTTATATTTCCCTTTTTATCAAAGGTGTGAAAATATTTTTGGTGGAACTGCATGGTTGTAATTAGTATTTCTTTAGGAATTTTAAGAAATTCTTCATCAAATTTACATAAAATTACATTTGGTTTATTTACTAAATTAGTTACTTCATCTAAAAGTTTTTCATTAATATCTATTGAAAGATCTTTTCTATTAGAAATTTTTACTAATTCTTTCTCAATAAATTTTTTCCTTATGTTTTGGTTAATAATAATTTTATTTTTTTTAAAATAATCGAAGTATTTTTTAAAATTTTTAAATTTTTTTATTTTATCTTCAAAATCTTTATCAATATATGTAAAATCTGAACTTTCCAGATGATGATAAGTAAAATTTAAACTTTTATTATTAAAAATTGCCATTATAGACTTAAGAGGTCTTGCCCAATAAAGATCATAATTCCCCCATTTCATTGATTTTTTCCATGAAATTTTATCTAAAATTTGAGGTATATTTTCATTTAATAGTTCAAAAACTTTAACTTTTTTTGCTACTTTTTTTGCAAAATAAAAAAGCCCTTTTTCAGTTTGCTTTTTATAAATATTTTCTTTTAAAAGTTTGTTTGACTTTAAAAAGCCTATCAAAGCTTTCTCTGGCGCATCAATTTTAGGTCCTCTTATTTCTTCTTCTTTTTGATGAATTTCATTTTGTATTCCACTAAATAATATTAAAAGTCTATTAGGAGTAGAAAAAGAATCTTCTTTATTAAATTTAATATTTTTTTTTTTAAAAAATTCATTAAAATTAGTTAAAAGATCTATCCTTGCTTTTTTTTGCAAACCAGCAGGAATTTCTTCACTAAATAGCTCTAAAAAAAATTCTGACATTTTTTAAGACTGACTGCTCAACCAAACTGCACCCACATTTTTTGTAAGCTCTCGTATCTTTGATATATATTCTGCCCTCTGTGCTACACTTATAACTCCTCTTGCATCTAAAATGTTAAAAATATGACTTGCTTTCAAACACTGATCATAGGCGGGTAAAGAAAGTTTTTTTTCTAATAAGTATTTCGTCTCATTTTCAATCATTTCAAACATCTTAAATAAATTGTCAGTATTCGCATGCTCAAAATTATAAGCTGAAAATTCTTTTTCTGCTTGGTAAAAAACATCCCGATATTTAATTCCTTCTCTATTCCATTCTAAATCAAAAACATTTTTTTTTTGTTGTGTGAACATACATATTCTTTCTAAACCATATGTTAATTCGACTGATACAGGTTTACATTCAATGCCTGCCATTTGTTGAAAATATGTAAATTGTGTTATTTCCATACCATCACACCAAACTTCCCAACCCAATCCTGCTGCTCCTAAAGTTGGACTTTCCCAGTCATCCTCTACAAATCTAATATCGTGTTCTAAATGATTAATACCTATAGATTTTAAGCTATTTAAATAAAGTTTTTTAATATTTTTAGGTGAAGGTTTTATTAAAACTTGAAATTGATAGTAATGTTGTAGACGATTAGGATTTTTACCATATCTTCCATCAGTCGGTCTTCTTGAGGGTTGAACATATGCAGTTTTCCAAGATTTTGTTCCTAAAGATCTTAGTGTTGTAGCAGGGTGAAAAGTTCCTGCTCCAACCTCCATATCGTAAGGTTGCAATATTACACAACCTTGACTACTCCAATATTTTTGTAAATTTAAAATTGTATCTTGAAATGTTTGAAATTTAGGTTTTTTTATTTTTCTTTTTTTAGAAACCATATCTTTGCCAGATGGATCTTTCCTCTAAAATACTAATTACATGCTCTGTTTGACTTTCTGAAGATAATTTTTTTGCTAACCATCCTTTTTTCTTTTCAAATTTTTTAATAGTTACATCTTCTCCAAATTTTTCTTTAAGTATTTGATCTGCATTTCCTATACCATCTACCAAACCTAATTCTTTGGCTTTTCTTCCTGACCAAAATTCTCCTGAAAATAACTCAACTCCATTATCTTTTTTTAGTTTATTTGATCTGCTTGTCTCAACAACGTCAATAAAATCTTTATGCAGATCGAGTTGAATACTTTTTAATCTCTCAATATCTTCTGGTTTTTCTTCCAAAAAAGGATCTAAAGTGCTTTTATTTTTTCCTGCTGTATAAACTCTTCTTTGAACTCCGATTTTATTAATCAAATCTTTAAAACCAAATGACGAATAAATTACACCAATTGAACCTACTATAGAGCTTTTGTTAGCGTAAATTTCATCGCCGGCGCAAGCAATTAAGTATCCACCTGATGCCGCTACATCTTCAGCAAAAATAATAACTTTTTTCTTATTTTTTTTAGCCTGAGATCTTATAAAATCATGAATAAGATGAGATTGAACAGGTGATCCACCTGGAGAATTTATTGAAATAGCCACGGCAAGTGCTTTTTTAATAGAAAAAGCCTTTTTTATAATTTCATGCTGGCTATCAAAATCTATCCCTTGCTTAAACTTTCCTACGTTTCCTATCACGCCACTTAATTTGATTAAAGGAATTACTTTTTTTTTTTTGAAAAATGAAAACATATTAAATGCTTATAAAATTTTTGACTCAATATAAAGTCTACTTATAGTTGAAGATTTAGGTGCGTCAATTGTTAATTGTTATATTCTAGTAATTGTACTACTTTAAACTTATGGGTACAGTTGTTCAGTTAAAAAAGTCTATAAATAATTCATATTCTGAACTGAAAAGCTCGGTTGAAGACAAGCTTTTTTTAGTTGAAGAAAAAATAAAAACAAAATTATCAAGCAAAGTAGAACTTGTTGATGAAATGACCAAATATCACATTAGAACAGGTGGTAAAAAAATAAGAGCCTTGTTAACACTTGGTTCAGCTAAATTATGTGGTTATTCACAAGGGAGTAGAGATATTAATCTTGCGGCTTGTATTGAA
>CACDEK010000011.1 GCA_902551735.1 uncultured Pelagibacteraceae bacterium
GTAAATTTTTATTTGGCCTTGACGAAAACAAAATTACTAAATTAGAAATTCCAACTGGTAATCCATTATTTATTTATTTTCAGGATAATATTAAAATTTCTAAGTGTCATTATTTGGATAATGAGAGAGCTAAAGATTTAATAACTTTTTAATATTCTATTATAAATTTCTAAATCAGTAACATGCAAGAAATGATTTTCACTTTCAAAACCAAATAAATTATTATTTTCTATTAATTCATTCCATATTTCATTAATTGAAAAAACATTTTTTTCAGTATTATTTAATAATTCTCTAGTTAAAATTTGGCAACCTGTATAAATAAATTCATTTTTAATACTTTTGCTAAGCAAATTTTTATTTAAATTAAAATCTCCATTAAGTTTTTTATCAAAACTTAACTTTTTATTTACCACTAATAAAACGTTTTGAACTTCGCTATTTTTAAAAAATTCTTCCATTTCTTTAATACATTTTAAATAATGTATATTCCAAATAGTATCTGGATTAAAAATAAAAAAGTTTTTTTCGTCAGTAAAATTCATGATATTTTTTATTCCACCACCTGTATCAAGTATATTTTCTCCATCTTCAATTTCTTCAATAGAAATATTAAAATTATGATTTTTTAAATAATCTTTAATTTGATCTTTGAAATAAAAAGTATTGATAAATATTTTTTCAACACCTAGTTCTTTAATAAATTGAATTGTATTTTCTAAAAGAGTTATATTATTTAGTTTTAAAAGAGGTTTTGGTTTTTCTAAAGTTATTGGATTGAGTCTTTTTCCTAGGCCTGCACACAATATAATTCCCGTCTTAACTGTCATTTTTTTTTTTAATTTTTATTATAAAATTATTTTCCAATTTTTTTTTTAATTCTATAAATACTTTATTATTATCTATTCTATCTTCTATCAGTTTCCATGCGTACGGTATTAGTTTTAAATATTTTTTTTTTTTATCTCTTTTGGCTAAACGAGTAAAAATACCAATAATTTTTAAATTTCTTAAAACTGACAATATTTCAAAATCATTTTTAAACTTTATTTTGTTTATTTTTTTCTTATTTAACTTTAAATAATTTTGGTAAATACTCTCTTTATGATTTTTTGAACTTTTTAATCTTACATCATCAATTAATGATGCCAAATCATAAGCAATATTTCCATACACAGCATCCTGAGAATCTATAATTGCAACTTTATTATTCTTCATCATTAAATTTGAGACATGAAAGTCCCTATGTACAAATGTTTTATTTGGCAATTGAATTTTTTTTATTAAATTTAAAATGCTTTTTTTAAGTTCTTTTTTTACAAATGTTATTTTTTTTTTGCTTATATGTTGTGGAATATACCAGTTTAAAAATAAACTTACTTCATTAAAAAGAATTTTTTTTGAATAATATGGAATTTTATAAATTTTATTTTTAAAATTTCTTATTTTTTTTATCTTAATGTTTTGTAAACCTAGTAAAATTAATAATATTTTTCTATAAATTTTTAATTTATTATTTTTTTTTTTCAAAATATTAAAAACTGTTTGTTTTCCTAAATCTTCAATTTCTATAAAATTTTTCTTATAATTTTCTGAAATAAGCTGGGGTGCATAAATTTTATTTTTATACAAAATTTTATTAACTGCATCGTATATTAAAAGATTTTTATTTTTATCAACTTTTGAATAAACAATTATTGAATTTTTCTTATTTAATTTTCTTCTGTAAAATCTTCTAAAAGATGCATCGCCCTTTATTGAAGTTAGTTTACTTTTATCAAAATTCATATGCTTTTAATCTTCCGTAAGCCCTTATAGTTAAAGATCTTTTGTCATAATTTTTTGTGTATTTAAAAAATAAATCTATACGATTTTTAGGTTTATTTTTGATTAATTCTGGCCATTCTATTAAAATTATATTTTGATTGAAGTTTTCAAACAATCCAATATTTTTTAAATCATGAGTATTTTTCAATCGATATAAATCATAATGTTTTATAGTAAATTCTTTTATATCATATTCAAAAACAATATTAAAAGTTGGGCTTAAAACTTGGCTTTTATTGATTTTTCTTTCATTTTCATATTGATTAATTAATAATCTTGCAAAAGTTGTTTTTCCAACTCCAATTTCTCCATACAAAAAAATTGTATCCCCTTTTAATAATTTTTTTTTAATTTTTTGAACTATTTTTTCTAACTCGCGAATAGATGAGATTTTCATCTGATTGCCGGCTTAATATCTATAAGTATCCGGTTTGTAAGGCCCTTGTTGTTTTACACTAATGTAATCTGCTTGTTCTTTTGATAATTCGGTAAGCTTTGCTCCAACTTTATTTAAATGTAATCTTGCAACTTTTTCATCTAAATGCTTTGGCAATACATATACTTTTTTTTCATATTTATCTGAATTGTTCCAAAGCTCTATTTGCGCTGTTACTTGATTTGTAAAAGATGCACTCATAACAAAGCTAGGATGTCCAGTCGCACAACCTAAATTAACCAATCTTCCCTCTGCTAACAGTATAATTCTTTTCTTATCAGGAAGTGTTATTTCATGCACTTGTGGTTTTATTTCATCCCATTTATAATTTTTTAGAGCTTCTACTTGAATTTCATTATCAAAATGTCCAATATTACAAAGTATTGCTCTATCTTTCATGTCTCTCATATGATCTGCCGTTACTATGTCTTTATTTCCTGTTGCAGTAACTACTATATCTGCTTCTTTAATCATTTCGTCCATTAAAACTACCTCATAACCTTCCATAGCAGCCTGTAGAGCACATATTGGATCTGTTTCAGTTACCATTACCCTTGCTCCACTTTGTCTTAGTGATGCAGCACTTCCTTTTCCAACATCTCCAAATCCAGCAACGATCGCAACTTTTCCTGACATCATGACATCTGTGGCTCTTTTAATTCCATCAACTAAACTTTCTCTGCAACCATATAAGTTATCAAATTTAGATTTAGTTACTGAGTCATTAACATTAATTGCTGGAACAAGTAATTTTCCTTCTGATTGCATTTTTTTTAAAGCTAAAACTCCAGTTGTTGTTTCTTCTGATAAACCTTTAATTGATTTCATTAGTTCTTTATAATCTTTGTGCATTAATGCAGTTAAGTCTCCTCCATCATCAAGTATCATATTAGGTTTCCAATCTTTTTTTCCTTCAATTGTTTGTCTTACACACCACCAATATTCTTCCTCTGTTTCACCTTTCCATGCAAATACTGGAATGCCAGCTTTTGCGATAGCGGCAGCTGCATGATCTTGTGTTGAAAAAATATTGCATGATGACCATCTCACTTCCGCACCTAGTTCAACTAATGTTTCAATTAATACTGCAGTTTGAATTGTCATATGAAGACATCCTAAAATTTTTGCACCTTTAAGAGGAGATTTTCCTTTATATTCTTTTCTTAATGCCATCAGTCCTGGCATTTCAGTTTCAGCGAGAGAAATTTCTTTTCTTCCAAATTCTGCTAATGCAATGTCTTTTACTTTGTAATCTTCCATGAAAAAGTTGTTTAACAACTTAAATCTAAATAATCAACCTTTTAAACTTTTGGAAATGAAATTTCTACTCTAGCACCAATATTATCTGGATTATTTGATGCGACTATTATTCCTCCATGTAATTCAACTAAATTTTTTACAATATTTAATCCTAAACCCGAATGTTCGCCAAATTTATCTGGTCTATTACTATAAAATCTTTCAAATATTTTATTTAACTTTGTCTCTTTAAAACCTTCTCCCTGATCAATAACTTTTAATAGTACATTGCCATATGAATCTTTTTGGATCTCTACTATAACTTTCTGATTATCTTTGCTAAAAGATATTGCATTATCTAGCAAGTTTGCAAGAATTTGTTCAATTCTATTTTCAATTCCTAAAATATTATATTGACTTATGGACTCATCAATATTTAAATCAACTTTTATTCCTCTTTTTTCTATATAAATGTTGTTAAAATCATCAACAACTGATCGAACAATGGATTTCAAATCTATCTTATTCATTTTTTCAGTACTTAAGGCAACTTCATCTTTTAACATTTGAGAATAATCAGTAATAAGTCTTTCGATACGCTCCACGTCATGAGATAAAATTTTTACTAACTTTTCTCTTTTCTTTTTATCTTCGGTCTCAATAATTATTTCTGATGCACTCTTTAAAGATGCTAACGGGTTTCTTATTTCATGGACAAGGTCTCTTGAAAAATTTTCTGCTACATTAATTCTTTTATACAAATCTTCAGTCATATCATCCAATGACTTTGACAAAACTCCTATTTCATCATTTCTTTTTTTTAAAATTTCTATATTTGATTTTTCTTTACTCTTGTCTCTAATTATATTCGTATAATTAACTAAATTTTTAATTGGTTTTAAAAAGTATTTATTTAATACCAAAGAAAAAATTAATATTGCAATTACGACCACGATAGCAGTTCTAACAACAAAACTTTTTCTTTCATTTATAGCCGCCCTTATTTCATTAGCATTTTCTGAAATCGCCAAAAAACCTAAATTCACACCCTCAATGTTTACGTTTTTTATAGTAGTTAAAAGAAATTGATTATATGTCTCTTCGGTATATGTGAAGGGATGACCAAAGTTTTTTGAAGTTGAGTATTTTTTTAAAACTTCTTTTAGATAAATTTTTTTATTTTCTTTTGTTTTTTTTTTAGCTTTTGTAACTGATTTGTTTTGATCATCTAATAGCTCTTCTTCAATAATATCAGATTTTTGAGTAAATGATCTGGGATCAAGATCTAGAGTATCAGTATCCCCAATTAAATTAAACTCATTATCAAAAAAAATAACTCTATCTAAATTTTGAAATAAAAATCTTGTTGAAAGTAAAAACTTTCTTATATCTTCTTTATTAAATTCAACATCCAATCTTTTAATATGTTCAATTGTATTGTTAATAATTTGAATATGGTTTGCTGTTTTTTTTTTAATTAAATTTGGTTGAACTGTTTTAAGATAAAAAATGGTACCAAAACTAATAATTACAAAAACAAGCGAGTTAATAAATAAAAATTTTTTTAATATAGATAAATTTTTTAGAACAGAACTTAGCATTAACTAACATTCCATCTATACCCGCTACCGTATCTAGTTTCAATTGCAGAAAAATTACTATCAATTTTTTTAAACTTTTTTCTTATTCTTTTAACATGACTATCTATAGTCCTATCTTCAATTTCTGTATCTTCTCTATAAGCTATATCCATCAATTGAGATCTTTCCTTTATTATTCCTGGTCTTTTTGCTAATTCTTTTACTATTAAAAATTCTGTAGTCGTTAATTTATCTGGCAACTGTTGTCCATTCCATTCACATTCTAATTGAGATGGATCTAATTTTAATTTTCCATGTTGAATAATATTTTTTGCATCGTCAATATTTAAATTTTTTTTCCTTAACTGAACTCTAATTCTTTCAATTAATACTTTTATAGAAAAACCTCCTGATTTTTTTATAAAATCATCAGCTCCCAGTTTTAATCCTAGCAATTCATCAACTTCTTCGTCTTTTGAAGTAAGAAATATAACTGGTAAAGATGTTTTTTTTCTTAATTTTTTTAAAAGTTCTTCACCATCCATTTTTGGCATTTTAATATCGATGATAGCTAAATCGGGAGGTGTTCTTGATAAACCGATCAAAGCACTCTCTCCATCAAGATAAGTTTGTACTTTAAAACCTTCTTTTTCTAAAGCCATGCTTATGCTCGTAAGTATATTTCTATCATCATCAATTAGTGCAATAGTTTGATTCATTAGAATAAATATAAAAATACTAAATTGTTCTTAATTGGGCAAGTCCTGTAAATTAATGAAGTATTCCCCAGTTTTTTCCAAAATTTATATCAACTGTTAAAGGTATTGAAAAGGAGTGCAAATCACTTGTGACTACACTTGTCATCTCTTCCTTAATAATATTAACAACTTTTTTTAATTCATTATTTGGAACTTCAAATATAAGCTCATCATGAATTTGTAATAGCATTTTATAATTAGAATTATTTATTTCATTAAATCGATTACTTAGTCTTATCATTGCCAATCTCATTATTTCAGAAGCAGATCCTTGAATTGGTGCGTTGATTGCTGCTCTTTCTTGAAAATTTCTTATATTATAATTTTTATCATTAATACCTTTCAAATGAGTCCTTCTCCCAAAAATATTATTTACATAACCATTTTTTCTACAAAAATTTATAGTTTTTCTCATATATTCTTTAATTTCTGGAAATTTTAAAAAATAAGAATTTAAAAAATCTTCTGCTTCATTATTTGAAACTGCAATTTGTTTTGCAAGTCCATACTGAGAAATTCCATAAATAATTCCAAAATTTATCGCTTTTGCCTTTCTTCTAATTTCTTGATCAATTTTTTTTATGTCAATATTAAATACTTGGCTGGCAGTTAAAGTATGTATATCTTCATTATTCTTAAAAGCTTTTTTTAACTCTTTAACGTCTGCTAAATCTGCTAAAATTCTCATTTCTATTTGATTATAATCAGCAGAAATTAATATGTTTTCGTTATTAGCTACAAATGCTTTTCTAATATTTTTTCCATCTTCGGATTTAATTGGAATATTTTGCAAATTAGGATCACTAGAAGCTAATCTACCTGTAGTAGTTGCTGCCAGCAAAAAAGAAGTGTGAACTCTTGCAGTTTTGAGATTAATAAATTCTGGTAAAGAATCTGAATATGTATTTTTTAATTTAGAAACCTGTCTCCAATCTAATACTAATTTAGGTAGCTGATGTCCTTTATAAGCAAGATCCTCCAATACATTTGCGCTTGTAGCGAAACTACCTTTTTTTGTTTTTTTTAAAGATGCAATTTTTAATTCATTATACATAATTTCACCAAGCTGCTTGGTAGAAGCAATGTTAAAATTTTTTTTTGAAATTTTAAAAATTTTTTTTTCTAATTCCTCCATTTTTTTTTCAAATTTTACTGAAAGACCCTTCAAAAATTTGCTATCAATTTTAACTCCATTTATTTCCATGAAAGCTAAAATTTTAATTAATGGTTTTTCAAATATTTCATAAATATTTGTTAATTTTTCATATTTAAGATTTTTTTTAAAAATTTTATATAGTCTATAAGTTATATCTGCATCTTCTGCTGCATAATCTTTTGCCTTTATTACATCAACATTTTTAAAATTTATTTGTTTTTTTCCAGTGCCCACAAGTTCTTTGTAGGAAATCGTTTGATGATTAAGATGAATTTCAGATAAAGTATCCATATTGTGACGATTTTTCCCTGCATCTAATACATAGGACATTAACATGGTGTCTTCTAAAGAATTCATCACAACTCCTTGATGATATAAAACTATAAAATCAAATTTAATATTTTGTCCTATTTTTTTTACACTCGAGTCTTCTAACAAGGGTTTTAATTTATTAATAACTTCTTTTTTTTTTAAACATAAATCTGAATCATGTCCTATTGGAATATAACAAGCAACACCGACTTCTGTGCTTAAAGAAATACCTACCAAATCTGCTGTTTGAGGATTTACAGAGGTTGTTTCAGTATCAATTGCAATTTCTCCATTTTCTTCTGCTTTTTTTATCCATGAATCGATTTCATCCAATTTAGTTATTAAATAATAATTTTTAAAATAATCTTTTTTTTTATTAATATTTTGATCATCAATTTTTTTATTATCTAAACTTTCTGGTTCTCCATAAGTTGATATTACAGAACTTAATAATCGATTAAACTCCATATCTCTTAAAAAATTATATAGTTTGTCTTTTTGAATTTCTTTTAATTCAAATTCTTCAATTTTATTTTTTACAGGAACATCGTGTTTTAAAGTAACTAGTTTTTTACTTATTTTAGCTTTATCCTTATTTTTTAGAATTGTTTCTCTTCTTTTATTTTGTTTTATTTCTTCGGCATTTTGCAATAATATTTCTAATGAACCATAATTGTTAATTAAATCTGCAGCAGTTTTGACACCAATTCCTGGAACACCTGGAACATTATCACTAGAGTCTCCAGCTAAGGCTTGAACATCAATAACTTTTTCTGCATTTACACCAAACTTATTAATTATATCCTCTGAAGAAATAAATTTATTTTTCATAGGATCGTAAATTCTTACATTTTTTCTATAAAGCTGCATTAAATCTTTATCTGAAGAAACAATTGTAACTTTAGCTCCTATCTTCAATATTTGATCTACATAAGTCGCAATCAAATCATCTGCTTCATAATTAATTAATTCTATGGAAGGTAAGTTAAATGCAATTACTGATTTTCTAATATATTCAAACTGTGGTACCAAATCCTCTGGAGCTTCTGATCTATTAGCTTTATATTCAGAATAAATTTCATTTCTAAAATTTTTTCTTGCAGAATCAAAAATTACTGCAAAATGAGTGGGTTTTTCTTTATTATCTTTAGATTTTGAATCTTCCAATAACTTAAAAAGCATATTACAAAAACCACTTACTGCACCAGTTGGCAATCCATCACTTTTTCTGCTAAGTGGAGGCAATGCATAATATGCTCTAAAGATATAGCCAGATCCATCAATTAAATAAAAATGATCAGTTTTTTTTATTTTATTCATTTAAATAATGTTACCTTAATTCGCTTAAATGTTATAAATGTATAATTTCTCATGAACAAAAAAAGTGTAATTTCTGTCAAAAATTTAAATAAAATTTATTCAAAAAAAAACGATAAATCAGTAAACGCAATAAGTAATTTAAACTTAGACGTGCAAGAGGGAGAAATTTTTGGTTTATTAGGTCCGAATGGCGCAGGCAAAACAACTTTTATAAATATATTGGCTGGAACTACACTAAAAACTTCTGGAGAGGTAAATGTATGGGGTTTTGATCTTGATAAAAATCCAAAACAAGTTCGTGCATCTGTAGGTATTGTGCCACAGGAAGTAAGTCTTGATCCTTTTTTTTCTCCAAAAAAACAATTAGAGTTACAGGCGGGGCTGTATGGTGTTAAAAAAAAAGATAGAATTACAGATACAATTTTGAAACTTGTTTCATTAGAAAATCACGCCAACAGCTATGCTAGAAGCTTATCAGGAGGTATGAAAAGAAGATTATTAATAGCAAAATCATTAGTACATCAACCACCAATTATAATTCTAGATGAACCCACAGCAGGTGTAGATGTAGATTTAAGAAAAAATCTTTGGGAAAATTTAAAATTATTACATAGTAGAGGTGTCACAATAATATTAACTACGCATTATATAGAAGAAGCAGAAAAAATATGTGATAGGATAGGTATCCTTAATAAAGGAAACTTGGTTGCTCTTGATAGTACTAAAAATTTATTAAATAAAATTCAAACAAAAAAAGTTACTTTTAAAATTGATAAATCTATAAATACTCAAAACTATAAATTAAATTCACTAAAAATTTTATTTTCAAAAAATGATGAAGTTAGTTTTTCTTATGATAAAAATAAAATTGAAATTGAAGAAATAATTAAGCTTATTCAAAAAGATAAAGTAAAAATATTAGATATATTTACTGACGATGGCGATTTAGAAGATATTTTTTTAAGATTAACAAAAAATTAAATTATTTATTTAAACTATTTCGGAGATCTTTTTGAAAGTATTCTTTGAAGAGTTCTTCTATGCATTTTAAGTCTTCTTGCAGTTTCTGATACATTTCTATTACATAATTCAAAAACTCTATGTATATGTTCCCATTTTACTCTATCCGCTGTCATTGGATTTTCTGGTGGTTGAGCTTTGGCTTTTGGGTCAGCTAAAAGTGCCTTCTCTACATCGTCTGCATCTGCAGGTTTAGAAAGATAATCAATTGCACCATGTTTTATAGCTGCGACAGCTGTAGGAATATTTCCATATCCTGTGAGCATTATAATTCTGCTTTGTATATTTAATTTTTGAATTTCTTTTACAACCTCTAATCCATTCCCATCATTAAGTCTTAAGTCAACTACTGCAAATGCTGGCTTATTTATATTTACTGAATCTATGCCTTTTTTTACACTCTCAGCTTGAGTCACAACAAATCCTTTTTTTTCCATTGCTCTAGCTAAACGATCTCTAAAAGGGTTATCATCATCAACTATTAAGAGCGATTTATCCTCAAAATCATTGATATTTTTTAAAGTTTTGGGTTCTATCATCATGTAGAGGATATAATAATTTTTTTTCCACATTCAAGACTAAATTATTTACTTTACATTAACTATTTATTACCTTAAGTGCTGAATTATATGAAGTTTTTCATTATTTTGAAAAACTTTTTTTGTTAAATTTTTTTAGGGGGCATATGAAATGCAAAAATTTAAAACAGTTGATGAGTTAATAAATCAACTAAAACCGGAAAAACCTGTTTATTGTGTAAGGAAAAATTCTATACACATAGCTTCTAAGGTTTTTCAAAATAAATTTCCTGGTAAAGTACTATATGCAGTTAAGACAAACCCTCACCCGGAAGTATTAAAAACAATTTTAAAAAGTGGCATCAAAAATTTTGATGTAGCATCAATAAAAGAAATCGAAAACATAAAAAAAATAAATTCTGAAGTAAAATGCTCATTTATGCATACTGTAAAAAGTCGTGAAAGCATAAATCAAGCTTATTTTAAATTTGGAATTAAAACATTTTCATTAGATTCAAAAGAGGAATTAATAAAAATTATAGAGTCTACAAATCATGCTAAAGATTTAGAATTGTTTGTAAGAGTATCAGTTTCAAATGAACATGCTGAAATTGATTTGTCAAAAAAATTTGGAGCTTTAACTTCTGAAGCAATTGGTTTATTTAGATTAACTAAACAGTATTCAAAAAAAATAGGTTTAAGCTTTCATGTTGGTTCCCAATGCATGCATCCAATTTCATATGCTAAAGGAATTTCTGAAATAAATAACATAATTAAAAAAACAAAAATAATTCCTGACTATATTAATGTTGGTGGAGGATTTCCAACCATATATCCAGATTTAATTCCTCAATCTTTGAATAATTATTTTGAAGAAATAAAAAAAGGATTAAAAAATCTTAAACTTAATAAATTACCTGAAATTCTATGCGAACCAGGTCGTGCAATCGTTGCAGAAAGTGGCTCAACAATTGTAAGAGTAAATTTAAGAAAAAAACAAAAACTGTATATAAATGACGGTACTTATGGAACTCTTTTTGATGCTGGCGTACCAAATATAGTTTACCCATCTAGATTAATTACAAATGGAAGAATGGTTTCAAAAAAACTAAGAGCCTTTGATTTTTATGGACCTACTTGTGATAGTATGGACTATATGAAAGGACCTTTTATTCTTCCAAACAATATTAAAGAAAATGATTATATAGAATTAGGTCAGCTTGGTGCCTACGGCTTAACTTTTAGAACTGAATTTAATGGTTTTTATTCTAACGAAATATATGAAGTTGAAGATGAACCAATAATAAGCATGTACAACAAAGAAGCTAAGAAAGAGTTTCTTGTTGCCTAAATGTCAGAAAAGAAAAATTTAGTTCATAACAGCAAAAAAGATTTTCTTAGTAAAGAAATTGAACACATTGACATATCTTCTTTTGATGCAAGAAAAATAATTTCCTCTATGGAAAAAATGTCTTTTGTTTCCAGAGAGACTGCAAAAGCAGCAAACATATTCAATGAAATGATAAATGACAAAGATTGTACTATTTTTTTAACTTTAGCTGGATCTACATCTGCGGCGGGATGTATGCATGTTTATAGAGATATGGTCAAATACAATATGGTTGATGCAATAGTAGCGACTGGAGCCTCAATTATAGATATGGATTTTTTTGAAGCATTAGGCTTTAAACATTATCAAGGTTCACAATTTCAAGATGATACTGAATTAAGAAAAAATTATATCGATAGAATATATGACACTTATATTGATGAAGATGAGTTACAAATGTGTGATAAAAAAATATGTGAAATTGCAGATAACTTAGAACCAAGAAGTTATACCTCAAGAGAATTTATTCATGAAATAGGTAAGTATTTAAAAAATAATTCTAAAAAAAAAAATTCTTTAATAGAAACCGCTTACGACAATGGAGTTCCAATATTCTGTCCAGCTTTTACAGATTCTAGTGCAGGATTTGGTCTAGTAATGCATCAAGAAAAAAATCCTAAAAAACATTTAACCATAGACTCAATAAGAGAATTTCGAGAACTTACGGAAATAAAGATTAGATCAAAAGGTTCGGGATTATTTATGATTGGAGGAGGTGTTCCAAAAAATTTTATACAAGATACAGTTATTTGCGCTGAACTCTTAGGTAAAGATGTGGATATGCATAAATACGCTGTTCAAATAACAGTTGCTGACTCTAGAGATGGTGCATGTAGTAGTTCTACATTAAAAGAGGCAAGCTCATGGGGTAAAGTTAATTTAACAAAAGAACAAATGGTTTTTGCTGAAGCTACAAGTGTTTTACCTTTAATTGCAAGTGATGCTTATCACAAAGGTAATTGGAAAAAAAGAAATAGAAAAAATTTTTCAAAGATTTTCGGGTAAAAATTGAACTATTTATCTAACAAAAAAGGTTTTCTTGGAATTGATAATAAGTTTAACTTTAAAGAAAAAGTTGTAGTTGTACCATTTGGTTTAGAAAAAACAGTTACTTATGGAGGAGGAACAAAAAATGGACCTAAAGAAATTATAAAAGCATCACATCAAGTTGAATTATATGACGAAGAATTAAATTGTGAGCCATATAAAAAAATTGGCATTAAAACTTTAAAACCATTTAAAATAGATAAAAATATTAAAGTAGCTTTAAAAAAAATTTCTGACACTAATGAAAAAATTTTAAATAAAAAACTTTTTCCAATTACGTTAGGAGGCGAACATTCAATTACACCAGGATGTATTGCACCTTTTGTTAAAAAATATAAAGAATTATGTATATTACATTTTGATGCTCATGCAGATTTAAGACAAAGTTATAATGGTGAAAAATTTTCTCATGCTTCAGCAATTAGAAGATGTCTTGATTACAAAAATGTATCTATAATATCTTTTGGAATAAGAAATATCTCACAAAGTGAAATGTTATATTTAAAAAAAAACTCTTCTAGAATTAAAATTTATTGGGCTAAAGATAAGTTAAATTGGAATTTAAATAAATTTAAAAAAATTATAAAAAAAAAAACTGTTTATCTAACATTTGATGTTGATGGGTTAGACTCAAGTATTATGCCAGCAACTGGGACACCGGAACCTGGTGGATTGTTTTGGGAAGAAACTTTAAATATTATTAAAATCGCTGCCAAAAACTCAAATATTGTTGGTGCTGATATAAATGAACTTGCTCCAATAAAGGGCTTTAACTCATATAATTTTTTAGTGGCAAAGCTAGCATACAAAATTTTATCCTATAAATTTTTGTATAAATAATTATTAGGCTGTTTTAATAGTCCCTAACAATAATTTAAAAGGAATTAACATTAATAATGCCACAAATATTTTTACAGTTAAATCTCCTAAAGATAAACTAATCCAAGGTATGCCAGTTCCATAAAATGAAATTGAAAAAAATAAAAAAGTATCAACACTCGATCCTATAAATGATGAAGTCAGTGGTGCCACAAACCATTCTTTTTTTCTTAATTGATCAAATATCTTTACATCTAATAATTGAGCTACAATAAAAGCAGTTCCTGAACCAATTGCAATTCTAACTGAAATTAAATCTGAAAAATTTGTTGAAAAATAGAACGTAAAAGAAATTCCTAAAAAAAAACCGATATAAACAACTTTTTTTGCTGCAATTTTTCCATAATATCGATTAGTTAAATCTGTTATGAGAAATGCTATTGGGTAAGTAAAAGCTCCATAAGTTAATATTTTTTCTAAATCAAAATATTTAATTGGAAATTGAACCAAATAGTTAGAAACTAGTACAACAACCCCCATAAAAAATGAGAGTAATAAAAATAAACGGTTCATTAAGCTGATTTATTAACTAAAGATCTTTTTAATTTTTTTAATCTTAGAGATAAATATTTTGTTTTTGCAGATTTTATATATTGATCAAAACTACCTTTTTTATCTACTGATCTTAATCCGGCATTTGATACAGTGAGTCTGAGACTTTTATTTAAAATTTCACTTTTAAATTTTACTTTTTTTAAATTTGGTAAAAACTTTCTTTTGGTCTTATTATTGGCGTGACTGACCTTATGACCTTTAAGTGGTATTTTTCCTGTAAGTTCGCATTTTTTTGACATAAAATTAATGACTGTATAGGCGCTACAAACTTCTTCGTCAAGATTAATTTTTACTTCCTATTACTTCTGATATATTTTTAACACCTTCATTTTTAAAAATATCAATTAATTCATCTGTAATTTTAAAAGCTATGTTTGGACCTTTATATATCATGCCTGTATAGAGTTGTACCAAACTTGCTCCATGAATAATTTTTTCATAGGCACTTTTTCCAGAGTCAACACCACCAACACCAATTATTAAAATTTCATTTTTTAAGATTTTATAAAATCTATTAATTATTAGATTAGATTTTTTTTCCAATGGTTTTCCGGATAACCCTCCTTTTTCTAATTTGTTAATATTTTTTAAATTTTCTCTATGTGAATCTGTGCTATTTGAAACTATAACAATATTAATTTTATATTTTAAAAGTAGTTCTGAAATTTTTTCTATATTTTTTTCATCAATATCTGGTGAGATTTTTATTGCGATTGGTGTGTTTGATTGTAAATTATCTTTTTCTTCTTGTATCGCATGCAACAATTCATTTAGCTCTTTTTGATCATGAAAACTTCTTAAATTTTCAGTATTTGGAGAAGAAATGTTTACAGTCAAGTAATCACTTAATTTATGAAATTTTCTAAAACAAATTAAATAATCTTCTAATCTATTTATTGAGTCTTTATTAGGTCCAATATTAATTCCAAATAAACCGTTTGGAGGATTTAAAATAATTCTTGAACTTACTTTATCTGCACCAGAATTATTGAACCCTAATCTATTAATTAGAGCCTCATCTTCTTCTAAACGAAACACTCTTGGTTTTGGATTTCCGTACTGTTTTAAAGGTGTAATTGTTCCAACTTCTACGAAACCAAAACCTAATTTAAATAAAGAGTTATAAACTTCTGCATCTTTATCAAAACCTGCAGCTATACCAATTGGATTAAAAAATTTTTTTCCAAGTAAGGTATTTTCTATAGAGCTATTTTTTTTAATATTTTTAATCGATTTAAAATTAAATTTTAAAGCTTTAATTGCTAAAGTATGTGCTAATTCGGGATCTAACTTAAATATAAAAGGTCTTAATTTAGAAAACATCAGTTAAGTTTATCTTTTATTAATTGTTTTGTCTCTTTGACCCCAAAAAAACTAATAAAGAAACCCATTCTTGGACCATTTTCATCTCCAAAAATGACTTCATAAATCAGTTTAAACCAATCTCTCAAATTTTCCTTATATCCATTTTCTTTTCCTACCGTATAAATTTGTGTTTGTATATCCTCTGGTTTCATATCGTCATTACATTTTTCTAAAGCATTTATTAATGCTTCAAGAGCTTTTTTTTCTTTTGCATCTGGTTTTTTATATTTTTTATTTATTTTAATTACATCATTAAAATACTTTATAGCGTAGCCAACAAGTTTATCAAAAATAGGATGATTTTTTTCTAATATATTTTGCTTATACTTTTTTACAAATTTCCATAGAAGTTCTTTCGAATTTGCATTACTAGTTTCAACTAAATTTAAAAGCATAGAAAATGTCATAATAATTTTTTCTTTTGGTATTTTTCCATTATGAACATGCCACACTGGATTCATTAGTAATTGTAACTCTTCTTGGTTATCTCCCTTTTCAATAAAATCTAGATATTCGTCTACTGCTTTCTGAACTATTTCTTTGTATAATTTTTTTGCTCTCTTTGGGTTTTGATACATAAAAAGCGATAAACTTTCAGGTGAAGCATATTCAAGCCACTCATTAATACTAATTCCATTTCCTTTAGATTTTGAAATTTTCTCTCCTTTCTCATCCAAAAATAATTCGTAAGCAAAACCTGATGGATTAGTTTTTCCTAATATTTTAATAATCTTTGTTGATAAAATTGCACTTTCGATTAAATCTTTACCATACATTTCAAAATCTACATCAAGAGCATACCATCTCATTGCCCAATCTACCTTCCATTGTAATTTGCAATTTCCATCCAAAATACTTACTTCAAGTTTTTTCCCGCTATTATCAAAAATAATTTTTGATACTTCTTTTTTAATTTCTAAAACTGGAATTTCTAATACAACTCCTGTTTCTGGGCATATAGGTAAAAATGGGCTGTAAGTTTTTTGTCTTTCTTTTCCAAGAGTTGGAAGTATCGTATCCATTATAGGCTGATATTTTTCTAGGATCATTTTAAGAGTTGAGTTAAAAAAACCTGATTTATAAAGTTCTGTGGAACTTTTAAAATTATAATGAAAACCAAATTTATCTAAAAAATTTTTAAGCATTTCATTATTATGCTCACCAAAACTTTTATACTTTCCAAAAGGATCTGGAATATTTGTTAAAGGTTTATGAAGATTATTATCTAATATTTTTTGATTAGGAACATTATCTGGTATTTTTCTTAATCCATCTAAATCATCAGAAAAAGTAATTATTTCCTTTGGTAAATCTGTTAGATGATTTAAAGCATTAACAACCATAGATGTTCTGGCAACCTCGCCGAAAGTGCCTATATGTGGCAATCCACTTGGCCCGTAACCCGTTTGCAAAACTATCTTGCCTTTTTTTTCTATATTTTTTTTTCTTTCTTTTAAGATTTTTTTTGCCTCAACAAATGGCCAGGCGTTAGTTTTTTCTAAATTTATTTTTTTAATCACTTGTTTTAATAGCAAAAACTCAAATAATTCTTGTTTTTATTAATTCTTATAGTGTTGAAATTTATTTACCATAAAATAATGTCCATTCAAAATGTCTAATTACAAAACAGTGTTTTTTATACTGGGTATTTTGCAAATCATACTTGGTGTATCAATGGCCTTTCCTATTATTACACAATTTATATTTGAAGAGTTTGATTCTTCTTTTATTAGTGCATCAATAATTTCAATAATATTTGGTACATTATTCTTGTTATCTAATATTGAAAATAATAGAAAACTTAATTTACAAAGTGCATTCTTATTAACTGCATTATCTTGGGTATCTGTTGCAATATTTGGTTCTCTGCCATTTATTTTTTCTGATTTAAATTTAAGCATGACAGACTCTTTTTTTGAAAGTATGTCTGGTATAACAACTACTGGTTCAACAATTATTACTAATTTAGATACAGCACCAAAAGCAATACTTATGTGGAGAGCAATTTTACAGTGGCTTGGTGGCATTGGTATTATCGTTATGGCCATAACATTAATGCCGATTATGAATGTCGGAGGTATGCAATTGTTAAAAGTATCAAGTAGTGATGCTTCGGAAAAAATATTACCTAAAACAAAAGAGATAACTATAAGAATAATACTTATATATTTAGTCTTAACTTTTCTTTGTGCCTTTTTTTATAAAATTTTTGGAATGAAATTTTTTGATAGCCTAACTCATTCTATGACAACAATAGCTACAGGTGGTTTTTCAAATTACAATGACTCGATTGGTCATTTTAACAGTTTTCATATTGAAATTACCTCAATGATTTTTATTGTCTTAGGAAGCATACCATTTATTTCTTATATAAAATACTTAAGCGGACAAAAAAATATTTTTTATTCTGATGTACAAATAAAATCATTTATTAAAATTATTTTTTTTTCAATTTTAATTCTTTTTATATATCTATTTTTATTTAACAAAAATTTTCCTGAAATAAATCTTCGTCATATTGCTTTTAACGTTATATCTATTTTGACTGGAACTGGATATGTAACCACTAATTTTGATAGTTGGGGAAATTTTCCACTAATTTACTTTCTAATTTTGATGTTTATTGGAGGATGTGCTGGATCGACTACATGTGGAATTAAAATTTTTAGAGTTCAAATTTTATATCTTTTTTTAAAAAATCAATTAAAAAAAATTATTTATCCGCGGGGTATATTTATAATTAAATATGACAATAACAAAGTTAATGAAAAATTTATGGCTTCAATAATTGCATTTATTTATTTATATATAATTATATTTTTTGTTATTGCTGCCTTATTATCATTAGGTGGATTAGATTTTACTACTTCAATTTCTGGGGCAGCAACATCAATTTCAAATGTAGGGCCGGGATTAGGTGAATTAATAGGCCCAAATGGTAATTTTTCACAATTGCCAGACTTTTCAAAATGGATTCTTAGCCTAGGAATGATCTTGGGTAGACTGGAATTATTTGCTATACTAGTTCTATTCTTGCCATCATTTTGGCAAAAATAATTATGAGTGAAACAAAACAAAGCTGGATAGATTCTCTTAGAGTTTATAAAGATATAAGAATGGTCAGAATATTGCTGTTAGGAGCAATAAGTGGTTTTCCATGGGTATTAATTGCAAGTAGTTTAAGTCTTTGGTTAAAAGAAGAAGGACTCAGCAGATCAACAATAGGATGGGCAGGTTTAATTTTTGGTGTGTATGCAATTAATTATTTATGGGCACCAATAATAGATAGAATTCAAATACCATTATTAACAAAAAAACTAGGTCATAGAAGAGGATGGATAGTTTTAATGCAAATTGCAATTTTGCTAAGTTTATTAGTTTGGAGTTTTATAAACCCAACAGAAAATTTAGCTCTATTAATTACAGTTGGATTAATTATTGCAATAGCTTCTGCAACTCAAGACATAACTGTAGATGCATTAAGAATTGAACAAATTAATGCTAGTGAAGGAAAATCTATGGCAGCTGGTGCTGCAATGGCAGTTGTGGGTTGGTGGACTGGTTATAAATTAGGAGGAGTTATAGCTTTATTTACAGCAGAATTTTTTCAAAATATGGGTGTTGAGGACTATTGGCAATCTACTTTTTTAATTTTAGGAGTTGTAATAATTTTAATGAATATTGGTTTAATGTTTGTTCATGAACCAATCGAAACTGACAGACAAGCAAAACAAAGAGAAACTGATAAATTAATTGAAGGTAAACTTGGATCTAGCAATATTATAACTAATTTTATTGCTTACATTACCGGAACTATTGGTGGACCTATAATTAGTTTCTTTAAAAAAAATGGATTTGCTATTGCTGTAGGAATATTAGGTTTTGTCTTCTTATTTAAAATTGGTGAAGCGTTTCTTGGTCGTATGTCTATTGTTTTTTATAAAGAAATTGGATTTTCTAAAGGACAAATTGCAATTTATTCAAAAGGACTTGGTTGGATTACAACTGTCGTTTTTACATTGTTAGGTGGAGTTATGGCAATGAGAGCAGGAACAATAAAAACAATGTTTTTTGCTGGAGGATTAATGGCTCTAACAAACCTATTATTTGCTCTTTTAGCTTGGACAGGTAAATCTGAATTATTGTTCGCAATTGCTGTAATAGCCGATGATATTACTGCTGCGTTTGCAACAGTAGCATTTGTTGCATTTATTTCTTTATTAGTTGATAGAACTTATACTGCCACACAATATGCTTTACTTGCATCTATCGGTACAGCTGGCAGAACAACTCTAGCTTCATCTTCAGGAGCTCTTGTTGACTGGTTAAATGGAGATTGGGGAACATTCTTTGTGTTAACTACAATAATGGTTATTCCATCTTTAATATGTCTATGGTTTATAAGGCATAAAGTAAAAATAGGTGCAAACTAATTTTTATTGTAATAATCCGTATATAAATATTTACGAAAGACCTTCGATTAATTCTAAAATTAGCTCTCAAATTATTTATGGTGAAAAATTTAAAATTTTAAAAAAAAAAAAAAATTTCATAAAAATAAGGACATTTTATGATAAATATCCTGGTTATATAAAAAACGAAAATTTTATTAAAAAATTTAAACCCACCCACAAAGTAAAAGTTTTAAAGACTAAAATTAACAAATCAAATAAATTTTTACCATTTTCAAGTGAAATTGAAATTTTAAAGAAGAGAAAAAGTTATGTTATGTTTAAAAAAAATAAATGGATAAAACTAAAAGATATTACTTTAATAAATAAAAAAGAAAAAAATTTTATCAAAATTTTTAAATTATTTAAAAATTGTAAATATAAGTGGGGAGGTAAAACTTACCAAGGTATCGACTGTTCGGCCTTAGTTCAAATTTTTTATAAATTTAATAATAAATTTTTTTCAAGAGATACAGTTGATCAAATAAAATATAAAAAAGGAAGCACAATAAAAAAAAAATTTAAAAAAGGTGACATAATTTTTTGGAAAGGACATGTTGCAGTATGTATTGATTCAAAAAAACTAATACATGCTTATGGTCCAGAGAAAAAAGTTATTATAATGCCAATTCACAAAACAATAAAAAGGATAGAAAGAACAGCCAAATTAAAGGTAAAAAAAGTATTTAGAATTTAATTTTCTCTACCGAAATCTGGTTTACTAATATCTTGTTTTAATAACAAAATTTGTTGTCTAGCTTTTTTTGATTTTTTAAGCTTATCAAGTAATAAAGAATTTCTTTTTTTATTAATATCCATCTTAAAGCTCTTTAAATTTCTAATGAATAAATCGATTATTTTAGAGATGTTTTTACTATTATTAAAAAATACATCTCTCCACATAATTTCATTGGATGCTGCTATCCTAGAAAAGTCTCTTAAGCCACCTGCGCTGTATTTAATTATATTTTTTTTATGAGTTTTTTGAAAATCTTGAGCAGTTTTAATTAAATTGTATGCAACTAAGTGTGGTAGATGACTAGTAACTGCAAAAACTTTGTCATGCTCATGTTCTTGCATAAACAAAATTCTAGAACCTAATTTTTTCCAAAACCTAGACAATTTGTTTTCTAATAATTTGTTTTTCTTGTTTTTTATCAAAATGCACCATTTATTTTTAAATAAATTTTTACTACCAAATTTTGGTCCACTAGCTTCAGAACCAGATATGGGATGGCTCATTACCCAATTTAATTTTTTTGATAATTTTTCTTTAATTAATTTTGCAATATTTCCTCTAGTTGACCCAACATCAGTAATTAAAGTTTTATTATTCAAATTTTTATTTAGTTTAATAATTATTTTTTGGTATTCGTTCATTGGAGTTGAAATAACAACTAAATCCATATCCTTTATTTTTTTATCAAGTTTTTTGATTAAAATAATTTTCTTATTTATTTTTTTTATTTGGTTTTGGTATTTAATATTTTTTTCATATACATAAGCTTTTTTACACAACTTTTGGCTAATGGCTCCTCTAAGAATTGAAGATCCAATCATACCACATCCAATGATCAAAATATTTTTAAACATTTTTAAATATCCTATTTATACTTTTTAAAAATAACTTGTTTTCTGAATTGTTACCAATTGTTAACCTTAAAGCATTTTTAATTTTATATGATTGCATTCCTCTTAGAATAATACCTTTATCTTCCAATTTTTTTTGAACATAATTTGCTGAATATTTACATTTATTAAAATTTAATAATAAAAAATTAGCAGTAACCTCATTTGTAGTTATACTAAAATTGCTTAATTTTTTTTTTAGTTTATTAGCCCAAAAAAAATTATGTTTCGCTGCTTTATTAATAAAACTTTTATCATGTAAAGCTGCTACAGCTGCTAACTGCGCTGCTGAATTTGTATTAAATGGTGGTTTAATTTTACTCATTGCTTCAATAATTTTTTTAGGTCCATATCCCCAGCCTATTCTTAAAGATGCCAGTCCATATATTTTAGAAAAAGTTCTTAACACAATAACATTATTACTATTTTTAAAAAGTTTTAAACCTGGCGTGTAATTTTTATTTTTCATATATTCAGCATAAGCATCATCAACAACTAACAAAATATTACTTCTAAGCCTTTTTCTTAGTTTTAATAATTCACTTTTTTCTAAATAAGTTCCTGTTGGATTGTTTGGATTAGCCAAAAAAACTACTTTGGTTCTTTTTGATACTTTTTTTATTATCTCTGAAACAGATATTTTATAATTTTTTTCTTTTGAATATACAACTTTTGCTCCAACATTTTTTGAATAAATTCTATACATTAAAAAACTAAACTGAGGCACTATTACTTCATCTCCTGACTTCAAAAATAGTTGACAAATAATTTGTATAATTTCATCTGATCCAGCTCCGCAAATAATTTTTTTAAAATCACAATTAAATCTTTTCGAAATATTAATTCTTAAATTATTTGATTGGCCATCGGGATATTTAGAAATATTAATACTTTTATTGATTGCTCTTTTGGCTTTTGGGGTAGTTCCTAAAGCTGACTCATTCGCAGAAAGTTTAATAACATTCCTAATTTTGGATAATTTAAATTTTCCAGGTTTGTAAGATTCAAAGCCAATTTTTTTAAATTTAGGTAAAGTCATATTTATTATTTTATATAACTATCCTTATAAATAAATTAATCAAGATTTATTGAAAATTATCAATTAACACAAAAAAATTGACATATTGAAAATGATCTTGTACAAAAAAAACGCGCTGATTTATCTGAATTGCGAGCGCATAAAAAAAACCGCTAAAAAAGTTTTTTTCTCACAATTCATGCTTAGTGCAAAATTATGATTGCAAAAGAAAATATAAAAAAAATAATAGTAAATAAACCACTTAAGCTAGATTGTGGAAAAACTATATGTGATTATCCTTTAGCCTATGAAACTTATGGTAAACTAAATGAAAAAAAGGATAATGCAATTTTAACTTTTCACGCTTTAACCGGTGACCAATTTGTTTCAGGTACAAATCCAATTACAAACAAACCAGGCTGGTGGTCACATTTAGTTGGACCTTCTAAAGCAATCGATACAAATAAATTTTTTGTAATTTGTGCAAATGTTATAGGTGGATGTATGGGTTCTTTTGGGCCTTCAAATATTAATTCTAAAACAAATAAAGTATATGGAACAAATTTTCCTGTAATAACAATTAATGACATGGTTAATGCTCAGTATAATTTATTAGAATTTTTTAAAATTGAAAAATTATACAGCGTACTTGGAGGATCAATGGGTGGAATGCAAGTATTACAATTTGTAGCAAACTTTCCTGATAAAACTAAAACTGCAATTCCAATTGCTTGTGCAGCAAGTCACTCTGCACAAAATATTGCTTTTAATGAACTCGGAAGGCAGTCAATTATGGCTGACTCTAATTGGAAGGAAGGGAATTATTCAAATTTAAATTTGTCTCCTGATAAAGGATTAGCTGTAGCTAGAATGGCTGCACATATTACATATCTTTCTAAAAAAGGTTTACAAGAAAAATTTGGAAGAAACCTTCAAGAAAAAGATGATTTAAATTTTAGCTTTGATGCAGATTTTCAAATTGAAAGCTATTTAAGATACCAAGGTTCAATTTTTGTTGATAGATTTGATGCAAATAGTTATTTGTACATTACTAGAGCAATGGATTACTTTGATCTAATAAAACAATTTAAAGGAAATTTATCTAAAGCATTTGAAAAAACTAAAACTAAATTTTTTATTATTTCATTTACTTCTGATTGGCTCTACCCAACTTCTGAGAATAAAGAAATCGTAATTGCTTTAAATTCTGCTGGTGCAAACGTAGGATTTATAGAAATAACAAGCGACAAAGGTCATGATTCTTTTTTGTTAAATGTTCCAGAATTTTTAAAAACAGTAAACAATTTTTTAGAGTCAAACTACAAATAAATATGAAAAAAGAATTTCAAATAATTTCTGAGCTTATTAAAAATAATACTAGAGTATTAGATGTTGGTTGTGGTGATGGTACTTTAATGAAATTTTTAAAAGATGAAAAAAATGTTGATACAAGAGGGCTAGAAATATCAAAAAATAATGTTCAAAGTTGTATAAGCAAGGGTCTTTCAATAATTGAAGGTAATGCTGAAAAAGATCTACATCAATTTCCTGATCTTGCTTTTGATTACGTTGTTTTGAGTCAAACTTTACAAGCTTTTTACAATCCTGAAAAAGTAATAGATGATCTTTTAAGGGTTGCAAACAATGCAATAGTAACAATACCAAATTTTGGATATTGGAAAGTTAGAGTACATTTATTCTTAAAAGGAACAATGCCTATCACTGAAGCCTTACCAAATGAATGGCATAATACGCCAAACATACATATGTGTTCTATAAAAGATTTTTTTAATTTTTGTTTAAAGAAAAAAATTGAACTTTATCAATCAATAGCTTTAAACGGAGAAAAAAAATCAAAAATAAATAAAAGAAATATTAATATAAAAAATTTTAGTTCTGAATTAGGTATATTTTTAATTAAAAAATAAAATGAAAGTTGAAATTATTCCATGTTTAAAAGATAATTATTCTTACGTAATTATTGATGAAAAAAATAAAAAAACATGTGTGATTGACCCAGGTGAA
This sequence comes from uncultured Pelagibacteraceae bacterium, assembly GCA_902551735.1. Lineage (GTDB taxonomy): Bacteria > Pseudomonadota > Alphaproteobacteria > Pelagibacterales > Pelagibacteraceae > Pelagibacter. Next base: position 24,526 of record CACDEK010000011.1, read on the forward strand.
CCAAAGCCAATAATAAATTTTTTAGAAAAAAATAATTTAAAATTAAGTTTTATTTTAAATACTCATCATCATTATGATCATGTTGGTGGAAATACTGAATTAAAAAAAAAATATGGTGCAAAAGTAATCGGTTTCGCAGAAGATTTTCATAAAATTCCAGAAATGGATATTAAGTTAAAAGATGAAGAAATTTGGAAAAAGTATAATTTTGAAGTCAAGGTAATACATATACCTGGTCACACTCTTGGACATATTTGTTTTTATTTTTATAATGATAATATTCTATTCACAGGTGATACTCTTTTTTCTTTAGGTTGTGGTAGAATTTTTGAAGGAACTTATGAACAAATGTTTTCTTCTTTGGAAAAAATAAAAAAATTGCCGTCTAAAACTAAAATTTACTGTGGTCATGAATATACACTTCAAAATTCAAAGTTTTGTATAAAATATGACAACAAAAATAAAAGTTTAATTAGTAAAATTAATGAAATAAATGAAAAAATAAAAAATAATAAACCAACTTTACCTTCAACTCTAAAAGAGGAACTTAGAAATAATATTTTTTTAAGGAGTAACAATGAAGAAATCAAAACTAATTTAAATATTGAAGGTAGTTCTTCTCTTGTAACTTTTTCAAAATTAAGAGATTTAAAGGATAATTTTTAGCTTATTCAGCTTGACTATAATTAGTCTAAGTCTATATTCCACCGTATAAAAATTAGGATATAAAATGTCTTTTGCAATAATTCAAACAGGTGGCAAGCAATATAAAGTTAAAGCTAGTGAGATTTTAAAAATTGAGAAACTAGAAAAAATAAAACCTGAAAGTAAAATAGAGTTTAATGAAATTTTGGCATATGGTGATGGAAAAAATATTGAAGTTGGCTCACCTTTAATCAAAGGTGCAAAAGTAGAAGCGGAATTATTAAAAAATGGAAAAAATAGAACTGTTTTAATATTTAAAAAAAGAAGAAGAAAAAATTCAAGAAGAAAAAATGGACATAGACAGCTCTTTTCTCTCATAAAAATTAAAAAAATATTCTCAAAAGATGGTACTGTTTTATTTGAAGCAAAGAAAACAAAAGAAATTGAAAAAAAAGAATTAGAAGAAAATAAAAATAAATTTAAAAAGTAATTAAGGTAGTTTTTATGGCAACAAAAAAAGCTGGAGGATCGTCAAGAAATGGACGAGATAGTGCAGGACGTAGACTGGGTGTAAAGAAATATGGTGGCCAGTTTGTAAATCCAGGAAATATTATTGTGAGACAAAGAGGAACTAAGATTTTTCCGGGTCAACATGTTGGAATGGGAAAAGATCATTCAATTTTTTCTTTAGTCAAAGGAAAAGTTGAATTTAAAAAAACAAAATCAGATAAAACCCTTGTTTCAGTAAAACCCAATTAATAAATACAACAAACAATTTAACAAAGTTGTATTATGAAATTTTTAGATCAAGTTAAAATTTTTGTCAAAGCAGGTGATGGTGGATCCGGATCTGCAAGCATGAGAAGGGAAAAATTTATTGAATTTGGTGGTCCAGATGGTGGAAATGGTGGCAAAGGAGCCTCAATAATTATTAAAGCTGAGAGAAATTTAAATACTTTAATTGATTACAGATATACTCAACATTTTAAATCAGAAAGAGGTCAAAATGGAATGGGGAAAAACAAAACTGGAAGAAATGGAAAAGATTTATATTTAAAAGTTCCGATAGGAACTCAAGTTCTTGAAGAAGACAATAAAACAGTACTATTTGATTTCCAAAATGAAAAAGAGGAATTTATTCTAGCTGTTGGTGGAAAAGGTGGTTTAGGAAATACAAATTTTAAAAGTTCTACAAATAGAGCTCCTAGAAAATTTACAAAAGGAAAAGCGGGTGAAGAATTTTGGATATGGCTGCAATTAAAAACAATTGCTGACATAGGTATTGTAGGTTTGCCAAATGCAGGAAAATCTAGTTTGCTTGCAGCAATTACAAATGCAAATCCAAAAATTGCAAATTACAAATTCACTACAATTAATCCAAATTTAGGTGTTGCAAGATATGATGATAAAGAAATTACTCTAGCAGATATTCCAGGATTAATTGAAGGAGCGCATACAGGGATTGGTTTGGGAATTAAATTTCTTAAACATATAGAAAGATGTAAAACACTGGTTCATATGATTGATATTACAGAAAAAAATTTAGAAAAGTCTTACTTTCAAATAAAAAAAGAATTAGAGAGTTATAGTAAAAAATTACTAAAAAAAAAAGAAGTCATAATACTTAATAAAATTGACTTACTAAACAAAGAATCTATCAAAAAAATTGTTAACAATTTTTCAAAAAATAAAAAAAGTGAAGTTTTAGTACTATCTACTTTAAAAAAAGATTCTGTATCAAAAATTAAAGCTAAACTAATAAATTATGTATCTTAAAAACTCGAAAAAAATAGTTATTAAAATTGGCTCATCTCTTATAATAGATAAATCAAAAAAAATAAGACAAAAATGGTTATCTGAATTTTCTAAAGATATAAAAGAATTAATAAATGAAAATAAAAAAGTTATAATTGTTAGTTCAGGAGCTATTGCAATAGGATGTAAAAAACTTAATTTAAATAAAAAAAATTTAAAATTAGATAAAAGTC
>CACDEK010000012.1 GCA_902551735.1 uncultured Pelagibacteraceae bacterium
TTAAAATCGACACCAAAATTTAATCCCTTGAAAATTAATAATAAAATTGAAACTATTATTAGAAATATGGAAAAAAAATTAAATAATTTAAAATATTTATTGAAATTAAAATTATACTTTTGATTTAAATTATAATTTTTTATATCATTATTAAGATCTTCCATTATATCAATCTTTCTTTATGTTTATTTTTAATTACGTATATTGAAGTTAATAATCTAGCTATAAAATAGACTGAAAATAATGTAGTAAATATACCAATACCTAATGTAACGGAAAAACCTTTGACAGGTCCAGATCCTAAAAAAAATAAAATTACTGCTGATATTAATGTAGTAATATTTGCATCAATTACTGCAGTTTTTGATCTATTATAACCGCTATCAAAAGCTATAATATTATTTTTTTCTGATTTAGTTTCTTCTTTTATTCTTTCAAAAATTAAAACGTTAGCATCAACAGCCATACCTACAGTTAAAATTATTCCGGCTATACCCGGTAAAGTCAGTGTAGCTTCAAATAAAGTTAAAATACCTACTAGTAAAAATAAATTTATGATTAAAGCAAGATTTGCAATGAGCCCAAAGACTTTATATTTAAACAACATAAATAAAATCACTAAAGAAAATCCTATAATTAAAGCTATAACACCTGCGTCTATTGAATCTTTGCCTAAATCAGGACCTACAGTTCTTTCCTCAATGATATTTAATGGTGCCGGAAGAGCACCAGATCTTAATAATAGAGCTAAATCAGTTGCAGATTGGAAGGTAAAATTTCCACTTATTTGTCCAGATCCACTCAGTATAGAGTCTCTTATAACTGGTGCACTGATAACTTTTCCGTCTAACACTATAGCTAACCTTTTTCCTACACCTTCAGATGTAGCTTTACCAAATCTTTTTGATCCGACTCTATCTAAAGTAAATGATACTACAGTTTGATTAGATTGATTGTCCATACGAGGTTGTGCATCAACTAAATTCTCACCACTTAAAATTATTCTTTTGCTTATTATTAATTCTTCTAATCCATCTTCTGAAATTAATTTTTCGGTACCAAAACTTGGTTCATCATTTTGAACAACAAATCTGAAAGTTAAATTTGCAGTTTTTCCTAATAAAGATTTAATTCTTTCAGGATCATTAAGACCTGGCAATTCTACCAATATTCTATCACTACCCCTCCTTAAGATGTTAGGTTCATTCGTTCCAATTTCATCGATACGTCTTCTAACAATTTCTAAAGCTTGATTTAGTGAAGATTTTTTAAGCTCAACTAATCCATATTTAGAATATCTTAAAATAAATGAATTATTTAAAACTTCGTAATCATATTCATGAGATTTAAACCTTTGATAATAAGGATTTATTTCACTATCTTTATCTTCCAAAACTGAAACAAAATTTTCTACAAACATTTGATCTAACTCAAATGAAATTAGGTCATTATTAATTTTAAGATTTTTAAAACTAATATTTTTATCTTTAAAATATTTTCGTAAAGTAGAAAGTTTATTTTGTAACCTTTGAGTAATTACTGGCTCATTGTCTATTTCAAGAAGTAAATAAGACCCCCCTTGTAAATCTAAACCTAAATTAATTTTTTTTTCAATAAATATATCATCAAATTTAAAAAAATTTGATGCAGTAAAATAAAAAAAAATAGTAGTGAATAATATTATTAAAATTATTTTTATTTTAGAAAAGTATAACACTGATTAATAAATGTTATTTTTTAATTTCTTTATCTTTATTGTTAAGTAAAGCCTGAACACCTGTTGATCTTATTATTTCAATTTTAGTATTATCTCCTATTACTACTTCGGCTCTATCATTATCCATAACTCTTTCTATGGTGCCAATAATACCACCTGATGTAACAACTTGGTCTCCCCTTTTTAAATTTTCTACCATTAGTTTATGTTCTTTAACTTTTTTTTGCTGAGGTCTAATTAAAAAAAAGTAAAAAATAACAAATATAAGTATTAAAGGTATAAACTGACCTATTCCAGATCCTGACATAGTGCTCCTTAATTTTCTTGTATTTATACCATATGTTTAATTAAGACAACTCTTTAATTACTAGTTATTTTATCAAGATTATTCATATATGGTCTAAGAACTTCAGGAATTGTTATTGTACCATCTTCATTTTGATAATTTTCTAAAATAGCAATTAATGTTCTGCCAATAGCTAAACCACTACCATTAAGAGTTCCTAAAAATTTTGTTTCATTTTTAATATCTTTAAATCTAGCTTTCATTCTTTTTGATTGAAAGGTACCGCAGGAAGAACAGCTTGATATTTCTCTGTATCTATTTTCTGAGGGAATCCAAACTTCTATGTCATAAGTTTTTTCCGCGCTGAAACCCATGTCGCCGGTTGATAAAATTACCTTTTTATAAGGAAGTTTTAATAAGTCTAAAATTTTTGTCGCACAATTTGTCATTCTTTCAAGTTCAGAATTACATTCATTGGGATCAACAACACTAACAAGTTCAACTTTATAAAATTGATGCTGTCTAATCATGCCTTTTGTGTCCTTACCATAACTTCCTGCTTCTTTTCTAAAGCATGGAGTTGAAGCAACTAATCGTAAAGGTAAATCTTTATGATTTAATATTTGTTCTCTTACCATGTTAGTTAATATAACTTCAGCAGTAGGTATCAAAAATTTTCTGTCATTTTTTTCTTCTAACATTATTTCGAACTGATCATTTTCAAATTTTGGTAATTGTCCAGTTCCAAACATTGAATCATCAGATGCTATTAATGGTGGAGATATTTCTTTATATCCATTAACTTTAACATGTGTATCTAGCATAAAATTGGATAATGCTCTTTCTAATAAAGCTAGTTTATCTTTTACAAAAACAAATCTAGAACCTGTTGTTTTTGTAGCAAGATTAAAATCCAACATATTTAAATTTTCTCCAATTTCATAATGCGATTTAGGTTTATAATTAAACTTTTTAATATCTCCATTTTTAGAGATTTCTTTATTTGAAGTTTCGTCTTTTCCAACAGGAACGTCATTTAATGCAATATTAGGAAGTGAAAATAATATATTATCTAATTCTTTTTTTATTTTTGACTGCTCGCTTTCATAATTTTCAATTTGCTTAGAAATTTCCTTAGATTTTTCAAAAAGTGATTTCTCTTTTTTTTTTGAAATATCTTTTTTTTCTTTTTCAAGAGTTTCTTTTTTTTGAATTAATTTTCTATTATTTTCATCGAGCAAAAGAATTTTCTTTATGTCAATATTAACAAATCTTTTTTTAAGATCATTCTCGAATTGATCGGGATTTTGTCTTATGTCCTTAACGTTGTGCATTATCTTTTGATTTTTTTTCTATTATACTTACTGATAAAATAGATAATTCATATAAAATTAAAAGAGGAATTGCTAATCCAATTTGAGTTATTGGATCAGGAGGAGTAAGAATCGCTGCAGCAGCAAAAATTATTACAACCACATATTTTCTTCTTGTTTTTAGGAATTCAGAGTCAACAACACCTATTCTGGCTAATAAACTTAGTACTACCGGTAATTGAAAACTTAAACCAAAAGCAAAAATTAATTTCATAACTAATGATAAGTATTCGTTAACTTTTGCTTCAAGTTGAATAGGAAGGCTGGTCACAACTCCACTACTTTCGAATGAAAGAAAAAATTTAATAGCTAGAGGCATAACCAAATAATAAACTAAGGCACCACCTAAAAAAAATAATATTGGAGTAATAATTAAATATGGCATTATTGCTGATTTTTCATCATCATATAAACCAGGAGCAATAAACTTCCATATTTGGATTAATATAAAAGGACTAGTTACAAAAAATGAAGCGAAAAAAGCTACTTTCAAATAAGTTAAAAAAGTTTCTTGAAGAGCAGTAAATATTAATCTTCTTTCAAATTTATCATCTTTAACAGCTTCTGCATAAGGGTCGACTAAAAAACCATAAATATATTCAGCAAAAAAATAACAAATTGCAAAAAAAATAAAAAGAAAAATGAACGAATTAATTAATCTACTTCTTAATTCTGTTAAATGGCTAATAAAACCAATTTCTTTATCATTCTTTGTCATCGTCTTTTTTTTCTTTGTCTACTTTTTTAGGTTTCATTTCATCAGTTTCGTCTGTTATGTTTGAAACTTCTTGTTGAATATTTGAAATATATCTTTTAGCAGAACCTATCCATGATCCTATTTTTTTTAACACAATAGGAAAATCTTTTGGACCAATTAATATTATTGCTATGATTACTATAATTAATATTTCAAACCAGCCAATTTGTGGCATTTAAATTATTCTTTATTGTTTGAATCTTGGTTGTTTTCAGAAATATTTTTTGTTTCAGACTCGTCAGTAACATCAGAAGCCATGCCTTTTTTAAAACTTTTGATTCCTTTTGCCACGTCTCCCATTAAACTTGAAATCTTTCCTCTACCAAAAAGCAGAACTACAAGAATTACCACAATTGCTATTTGCCAAAAACCTATACTCATAGAAATCTTATACATGTTTTATGATAATTTTTAAAGTGTCTTTTTACTTTTCGTCTTCTGATTTTAGAGTGCTACTTAACATTTCATCAATGTTAGAATATATGTCTTCCTTTTTAGTATCCTGCTTTTCTTTGTAAAATTTTCCTGTTCCAAATATGGACGTATCAATGTTAGTACTATCAATTAGTCCAGCTGAACCAAGTTCTTCAACAGTTGGAAGATCTGTAAGTTTTTGAAGATTAAAATGACTTAAAAATTCATCAGTTGTAACATATTGAATAGGTCTTCCGGGAACGTCCTTTCTTCCTTGTGGTTTAACCCAATTTTGCTCCATAAGAATTTCAAGAGTATTAGTTCCAAAAGCAACACCTCTAATTTCCTCAATTTCCGCTCTGGTTACAGGCTGGTGGTAAACTATAATTGCCAAAGTCTCTATGGCAGCTTGAGAAAGTTTTTTTTCAACAGATTTTTGTTGTGACATTAATTTTGAAAGATTTTGGGCTGTTCTAAAGGACCATTTATTTGAAATACAAACTAAATTAATACCACGATTTGAATAAGTCTGTTGAAGTTTCTCTAAAATTTTTTTGACATTTGTTTTCTTAGAAATTCTAGTTTCAATAGTTTCAATGTCTAAAGGTTCTGAAGCAGCAAAAAGAATAGCTTCAATCTCTCTTTCACTTTCAGATAACGTTAAAGGGAAATTTACTACATTATTTTTTTTAATTTTAGTCATTATTTTTCTTTAATATAGATATCGTCGAATAGATTATTTTGTTTAATAGATAAATCACCTTCTTTAGCTAGTTCTAAAGAGCCGGCAAATATTCCAGCTGTTCCCGATCTTTTTTGATTTTTACTTTGTAAAAAATTTTTAGGTATTAAATCATTTATATTTTTCCATTCTATTAAATTGCCAAAAAATTCTTTTATTCTTTTAATACCATCTTCTGTAGTTAAAACAGGAAGTTTTGGAATATTAATTCTTTGAAAGTCTTTTTTCATAACTATAGATGAATATGTTTTTAAAAGTTCATACAATGATAAAGAGTATTTTGAACTATAAATAGATTTTATACTTCCTTTCATACCTCTTAAAAAAACTTCTCTACCCAATCTTTTACCCTTAAGCATTCTGTCAGATAAGAGACGTATTAATTCAAGTTTTTTTAATTGTAGTTTTAATTTATTTGCTACTTCAATTGCTTTAAATTCTTCTTCATCAGTTTCTGGTAATAATAATTTAGATTTTAAATATGTTAGCCACGCAGCCATTAACAAATAATCAGAAGCAAGTTCCAAATTTATATCTTTAGCTTTAGTTATAAAATCGTGAAATTGATCTGCTAATTTTGTAACAGAAATATTCTCTAAATTAACTTTTTGAGATTTTGCTAAGTCTAATAATACATCTAAAGGGCCAGAAAAATTATTTAAATTAACTTCAAAAAGATTTGAATCACTTTCGCTCATACTAAATATTAACTTAAAAATTTATAAAATTGTGATGTTTTTTTAATTATAAAATTATCAATGATAGGCACATTTTCAGCAACTACTCTCATTTCCGCAATATTAGCATTGCAGTGAAGAATTAAATTACAACCTGCGGATATAGCTTTTTTTGTATTAACTTTAAGAGAATTTTTTAGTGATTTCATAGAAATATCATCAGATATAATAATATTTTTAAAACTAATATTTTTTCTTATTAAATTAATTATCTTTTTAGAGTGAGTGGCAGTGTTAAATGGATCAATATCCTTAAAAACAACATGGGCAGTCATTGCAAAAAATGTTTTTTTATTTTTAAAAACAGAAAAATCGTTTTTTATTAAGAAATTTTTTTTATTTTCCACATAAGGGGTTTTCTTGTGACTATCTACTTTAGCTAGTCCATGACCAGGAATATGTTTAATTACAGTGCCAATTTTAAATTTATTATATTCTTTAATAAAATAGTCGCCAATTATAGATATATTTTTGGGTGAAAATGAATAAGAACGATTACCTATTATATTGCTAGATCCAACTTTTCTAACATCAAGAACGGGTACTGTATTCAAGTTAATTCCTAGCTCATTTAATAAATAAGAAGTTTGGGCAATATAAATATTTGAGTAATTATAAAATTTAAGTTTATTTAATTTATAAAGATTACCAAAAAATTCACTTGTAAATGTCGATGTTTCAATTAAATTTTTTAATCTATTGATTCTCCCGCCCTCTTGATCAATTAAAATAGGATATTTTTTGTCTTTAAAAATTAACTTTATGTTATTTGTTAACTTTTTTATTTGTTTAAAATTTTTTAAATTTCTAGTAAATAAAATTACACCCCATGGTCTATATTTTTTTAAAAAAAATTTTTCTTTTTTTGTTAAAATAGTTGACTTAATTCCTGTTATAAAAGCTCTTCTATTTTTAATCATTCTTAAGCAATTCCCAAAAATTATATTTTTTTTTATTTTGATTTAAATTATCTTCAACAAATTCAATTATATTAACTGTATTGTCATTTAAAGTAATCAATTTTGAGTCAATATCTTCAATTTTAATACTATATTTTTCTATTGCTCTAAATGAATTCTTTTTATTTTCATCAGAAAAATAATATTTTCCTACAAAAATTAAAAAAATATTTTAATTCATTTCTCATTACATTTTTTTAGGTGTATCAACTCCTAATATATTCATTCCATTTTTTATTACTATTGAGATTGATTTTAAAAAAGAAATTTTTTCATCTGATATTTTTTTATCTTTATTAATAAATCTTAACGCCTCATTATCTTTACCCAAATTCCAGTAGGAATGAAATTCAGAAGCTAGCTCATATAAATAAACAGGTATTCTATGTGGCTCTAATTTGTCACATGAAAGTTGAACACATCTTGGCCATTCAGTAATTTTTCGTAAAATTTTAATTTCATTTAATGAATATTTAAAGTTAAAATTTTTTATATGAATTGAGTCATCTATATCTATATTTACATGTCTGAAAACTGAACAGATTCTCGCATAGCAATACTGAACGTAATAAAGTGGATTTTCTTTAGATTTTTCTTTTACTTTAGCAAAATCAAAATCTAACTCTACATCACTGCTTCTACTAAGCATAATAAATCTAGTTGCATCTTTTCCTACTTCACTAATTAAGTCTTCAACTGTTATATAGTCACCTTTTCTTTTAGACATTTTAAAAGGTTTTCCATCTTTTATTAATTTTACTAATTGGCTAACTTTACAATTTAATTTATTTTTATTTCCAGATAACGCCTCAACCACAGCATTAAGACGTTTAATATAACCAGCATGATCAGATCCTAAAATATTAATTAGTTTATGAAATTTTCTACTTAATTTGTTATTGTGATAAGCGACATCTCCGGCAAAATAAGTCCATGTTTTATCAGATTTTTGCAATGCTCTATCTTTGTCATCTCCAAAATCTGTTGATTTAAATAATAATTGTTTTCTTTCAACCCAATCAGAATTACTTTCAGATTCTGGTGCTTTAATTTTTCCCTCATAAACAAATTTTTTATTTCTAAGAAAATCAACTACTTTATCAACTTCTTTGTTATTGATAATATCTGTTTCTCTAACAAATTTATCATGCTTCACACCAAGACTGTTTAAGTTTGATTTTACAAAATTTAAAGATTGTTCTACTGAAAATAAGGATAATTTATCGGCTATTGGTTCAAATTTAGAAAAATCTATATTTTTATTTTCATTGATAATATTTTTAGCAATTTGAATTATATAATCACCTGGATAAAGGTCGGGATTATCAGTTGGAAAATTTTCCTTAAAAAGAATTTCTCTAATTCTTAAATAAACAGATTTAGTAAAAATTTTAATTTGATTTCCATAATCATTAACATAATATTCTTTAACAACTTCATGATTGTTAAATTTCAAAATATTAGAAATTACATCCCCCAATATAGCCCCTCTACAGTGACCAACATGAAGTGGGCCTGTGGGGTTAGCTGAAACAAATTCTACTAAATATTTGTTTTTTTGCGTATTTTCAATTTTTCCATAAATCCTATCGCTAGAAATAATATTTTTACAGAAATCATTCCAAAAGTTTTGCTTAAATTTTATATTTATAAATCCTGGTTTAACTGTTTCTATATTGTCGATGTTTACGTCATTTTTTTTAATAATTTCAGAGAGTTTTTTTGCTAAAGTTATTGGTTCAGACTCATTTAGTTTAGATAATACCATTGCAATATTTGTAGAAATATCACAATTAAATTTTTCTGGTGCCACATCAACATTTATAGAATCTAAATTTTCTGGGATTTTAATTAATCCTTTTTTACTTTCTTCAATTAATATATTAGTTATTTTTTTTAAATAAATTTCAAATATATTCATTTTGTTTTTTTATATAAATTAATCGCATATCTATCAGTCATACCAGATATAAAATCTGCAATTGCTCGAGTTTTATTTTTTTTTAAATCTTGTTTGTTTAAAAATTTATATGGATTTTTATATATTAAACTATATAAATTTTTAATTATTTTTTTACCATCGTTATTTTTAACTTGCACTTTTTTATTATTATACATTTTTAGCTTAAGAAAATATCTAATTTCTTTTTCAATTCTAGTAAATTTATTAGAAAAGCTGACTACCTGGCCTGGTGAATTATAAACCTTTTGTAAATTGTTAATTTTTCTTTTTTTCAAATTAAAAATTGTATTATTAATTAAGTCTTTAACCATTAAGTCTATAGAGTCTCTGATAATTTGGTATATTAAAATTTTATGATTTTTTATACTTTTTGCTTTAGTATATGATTTGTATATTTCATAGAAAAAATTAATTTCGATAAGATCTTTTAGTTTAAATAAGTTAGCATTTATACCATCTTGTATATCATGATTATTATAAGCAATATCATCGGAAATAGATGAAATTTGTGCTTCTAAAGATGGAGATCTATCAAAAATTATTTTTTTTTTAAAATTTTGTATTCCTATAATTTTTTCAATTTTAGAAATATTTTTTATTGGTCCATTATGTTTTAATAAGCCGTCTAATGTTTCTATTGTTAAATTTAAACCTTTAAATTTTAAATATTTATTTTCTAAAAACATAACTATTCTTAATGTTTGAAGATTGTGGTCAAATCCACCATAATTAATCATGCTATCATTCAAAGCATCTTCTCCAGCATGTCCAAAAGGTGTATGCCCTAAATCATGCGCTATACTTAATGTTTCAGCTAAATCTTCATTTAAATTTAAATATCGAGATATAGATCTTGCTATTTGAGCAACCTCTAATGAATGAGTAATTCTTGTTCTATAATGATCCCCTTCAGTATTAACAAATACCTGTGTTTTATGTTTTAAACGTCGAAATGAAGCACTATGAATAATTCTATCTTTATCTCTTTGAAATGGGGTTCGATATTTGCTGTTAAATTCTTTAAAAATGCGACCTTTGCTTTTAAATAAACCTAATTTAGAGAACTTTTTCATGCTTTAATTTGAATAAATTAACATTATATTAGTAATATCAGTGTTGATATATGAATAAAGAAATTAAATTTACAGATAAAGCGATAAAACAGATCAACTATCTATTGTCGCAAAAAGATAAAGGTTCTTTTTTTAGAATCGCTATAATGGGTGGAGGTTGTTCTGGTTTTAAATATGATTTTTCTTTTGAAAAAAAACCTAACGACGAAGATTTAAAGTTCAATAATATTATTATTGATAAAACATCAGCTGACCTATTAAAAGGCTCAGAAGTTGATTATGCTACAGATTTAATTGGAGATTCATTTAAGATTTCTAACCCACAAAGTAAATCTTCTTGTGGTTGCGGTGTATCTTTTTCTCTTTAATGATAATTAGTTCCTGGAATGTAAACTCAGTAAGAGCGCGAATTGAAAATATTAAAGAATATATAAAAAAATTTTCTCCAGATATTATAATGATGCAGGAAATTAAAACACCTAATGAAACTTATCCTTATGATGATTTTAAATCTTTAAAATATGAAAATTATGTATTTGGTCAAAAGAGTTATAATGGAGTTGCATTTGTATCTAAAAAAAAATTAAGCAACATTCAGAACGATATTTTTAAAGACAAGAATAAACAATCAAGAATAATTTCAGCCGAAATAAAACATAAAGAAAAAAATATAATTTTGATTAACATTTACACTCCAAATGGCAATCCTGTAGATACTGATAAATATACATATAAAATTTATTGGTTAGATAATTTAATTAAAAAATTGAAATCTTTATCTAAAAAAAATGCAAACATAATAATAGGTGGTGATTTTAATATTATTCCATCTGCTGAAGACGTTCATAATCCTAAAAATTATGAAAATGATGCTTTGTATAGACTAGAAATTAGAAAAAAATTAAGAGAACTAATTAATTTAGGTTTTCATGATGCTTATAGATATATTTACCCTGATAAAGAAGGATATACATTTTGGGATTACACAAGTGGAGCATGGCAAAAAAATAATGGTATGAGGATTGATCATTTTTTGGTTTCTAATTCGTTAATTAATATTGTTAAAGATGTTAATATAAATAAATTTCCTCGAGGTAGACAAAAACCCTCAGATCACACACCTATAGAATTAGAATTAGCTTAAAGATTTAATTTTATTTACCAACTCTTCATTTATTTTTCTTGGACCTTTATCAAGTCTATTTTTATGGCGTCTTTCACCAGGAAGTCTAACACCTTCCATTGATTTCATTTTGTTAAAAAATTCATCTGAATGATTTTTCCAATCACCGCCAGAAATTTTATCAGGCGACATTGCTAAAATAAATTCTCCACCAGCTGGAGGACCACCATCATTATTATCCTTTTCTGCTGTTTCATAACTAAAAGATTCACCTAATAAGGCACCAGCGAGTAATTCTACCATCATTGCAATACCTGAACCTTTATAACCACCGAATGGAAGAATAACACCTCCTTTAGCTATTTCATTTGGATCTGTTGTTTCATTGCCATCTTTGTTTAGTCCAGTTCCAACAGGAACTTTATGCCCTTCTCTTGCTGCTACTTGTACTTCACCCATGGCCATTGAAGCAGTAGCCATATCATAAACTACAGGAGTTTTACCTGGTCTAGGCCACGCAAATGAAATTGGATTAGTTCCAAAAAAAGCTTTTTTAGCTCCAGCAGGTGCAACCATAGGCTTATAAGATGTACACGCAAAAGCCACTAGCCCTTGTTCAGCAATAGCTTCAGTTTCAGGCCACATAGCAGCCATATGATGAGAATTTGTAATTGCTAATATAGCAACACCTGTTTCTTTAGCAGCTTTTACTAATTCTGGTATACCGACTTTTAAAACCATTGGTGCTAAAGCATGATTACCTAAAACTTTAATTACACTTGGTGAAATTTTTTTAACTTCCGGTCTAGCTTTGCCATCAATTTTTTTACTTTTTAAGCCTGCAACATAAGCTGGAAGTCTGAATAAACCGTGAGACAAAGATCCATCTCTTTCAGCTTTCATGATAGTCTCTGATAAAATATTTGCATTTTCTTCATCACAACCATTTGCAAGCAATGTTTTATTGGCTAACTCATATATTTCATCTAGTGACAAAGAAATGGTATTCATATAATTAAATTAGTAGAAAATGCTTGTATTATCAATTTTATTCTTTTTAACTGCTACATTATATTCGAGTGTTGGATTTGGAGGTGGCTCAACATATTTAGCCCTGCTTTTAATATGGGGAATCCCCTACTATATATTTCCAGCTGTTGCTCTTCTGTGTAATATTTTTGTAGTATCTGGAAATTGTTACAACTATATAAGAGCAGGAAATTTAAATTTAAAATTATTAGTACCGTATCTAGTTGGATCTGTTCCGTTAGCATTTATTGGTGGATCATTACAAATAGATAAAAGTTTATTTGAAATATTACTCTTTTTTGTTCTATCTGCTGCTGGTATTTTGCTATTATTTAAATTTAAATCATACGACAATATTGAAAGTAACTACAAAAAAATTCCTTTTATTGTTGCTTTGTTGATAGGTTCTTTATTAGGGTTTATTTCTGGCATCGTGGGTATAGGTGGTGGAATTTTTTTAAGCCCTATTCTTTTTTTACTTAGAGCTGGCAAGCCTCAACACATAGTAACAACTGCTTCAATATTTATTTTGATTAACTCGCTGTCAGGAATAATAGGTCAATTAACCAAAAATGTTGTTTTTAATGAAATTAGTAATTATTGGGTATTACTATTAGCAGTTATTATCGGTGGTCAATTAGGTAATTTTTTAAATCTAAAAGTTTTTTCTACAAAAATACTAGCTTTATTAACGGCAGTATTAGTTATTTTTGTAGCTATTAGAATGGGCCTAAAATTACTATATTAGCAACCTTTGAACGACTTAGACATATTTCTAATCAAATCAAAGTATAAACCTTTACCAGGATCAATAGTTGCTCCTAATGGATCCAAGACACCAGTTTTAATGTCCATGTCTTTTGCGACAGTATTTATAATATCTGGATTAAATTGAGGTTCTGAAAATATACAACTAACTTTATCATGTTCTATAATTTCTCTAATTTCGGACAATTGTTCAGCACCAGGCATAACATCAGTATTAACTGTAAATGCACCTAATACTGTTACATTAAATCTTTCTTCAAAATATTGATAGGCATCATGAAATACAATAAATGAAATATCTTTATTCAACTCTGACTTTACTTCACTAATAAGTTTATCAATATCTTTTAGCGCTTTATCTAAATTCTTTTTGTAAATAGCAGCATTTTTTTCATCATTTTCAATTAAATGCTCAACCATTTCGTTTAAAATTGTTTTTGCATTAACAGGATCTAACCATATATGTGGGTCGTACTCACCGTGAGCATGGCCTTCGTGTCCGTGGTCATCATGACCATCTTCGTCATGTCCATCTTCGTCATGTCCATCTTCTTCACGTCCATCGTCGTCATGTCCATGATCATCATGTCCATGATCGTCATGCCCTTCTTCTTCATGTCCATGATCGTCATGTTCATCAAAAATATTTTTTTCTCTAAATTTTAATTTTTTTAATCCTTTTATTTCTAATAGTTCAATTTTTTCAGCTTTTTTAGCTATTGATTTTAATGGTTTTTCTAAAAAATTTTCTAAACCCTCACCTACCCAAAAAATAAGATCTGCTTCTTGTAACATTTTTGCATGTGATGGCTTTAACGCAAAACCATGTGGCGAAGCATATCCATCAACTATTAAATCTGGACTAGCAACACCTTCCATTAAATAACTAGCTAATGAATGTATGGGTTTTATTGATGTAACTACCTTTATTTCAGCATTTGCTGATGTAAAAAAAGTTAAGAATGATAGTATTGATAAGATAAATGGTAATTTTTTTAGATTTTTCATAGTTTAAGTGTTAATAGTTTGTTATAATATAACAGTATGTAATAATATAACATTCGAATGTCAAGCAGTAAAATGGGATCAAATAATAATACATTGGTGAAATTAAAGAACGCTGGCTATCAACAAAATAGTAAGTGGTTAGTTAAGGGCGTTTCACTAGAGGTTGAAAAAGGTAAAATTGTAACACTTATAGGTCCAAATGGTTCTGGGAAAAGCACAACAGCAAAAATTGCTTTAGGTATTTATAAGAAAATTGAAGGTGAAGTTGAAAAATATACTAACAAAGTTGGATATGTTCCTCAAAAAGTTTCGATAGATTGGACATTACCACTCAGGGTTAATGATTTTATGGTCTTAACAGAAAACCTTAAAGATGATGCTATAGATCAAGCTCTATCATTAACTGGTGTAGTACATCTAAAAAATAAAAATTTAGGTAATTTATCTGGTGGTGAGTTTCAAAGAGTTTTACTAGCAAGAGCTATTTCAAAAAAACCAGATCTATTAGTACTTGATGAACCTGTTCAAGGAGTAGATTTTACTGGGGAAATAGCATTGTATGAATTGATAAAAAAAATATCTGAAGAACTTAATTGTGGAATTTTATTAATATCTCATGACTTGCATACTGTAATGAGTGCTACTGACCATGTTGTTTGTTTAAATGGTCATGTGTGCTGCTCAGGTTCACCTAGTGACGTAGCAAAAAATAATGAGTATAAAGCTTTGTTTGGAGAACAAGCATCTCAAACGCTTTCAATTTATGAACATAAACATGACCACGTTCATTCACATGAGGGAGAAATAAAGAAAAATTAAATGTTTGATGATTTTTTTATAAGAGCTTTAGTAGCTGGTTTGGGTGTTGCTTTTGTGACAGGTCCACTTGGGTGTTTTGTTGTTTGGAGAAGACTATCTTATTTTGGAGATACGCTAGCACATTCAGCTTTACTTGGTGTTACTATCGCATATTCTTTTGAACTAAATATTGCTATTTCAGTTTTTTTAATTTCTTCTGTAATAGCGTTAATTTTAATTCAACTTCAAAGAAAAACAAATCTTCCGGGTGATGCATTGCTTGGTCTTTTAGCCCACTCTTCTTTAGCAGTAGGATTGGTAGTAATTGGATTTTTAACGTTTATTAGATTTGATATTATGGGATTATTATTTGGAGATATATTAGCTGTAACAGTTAATGATTTAATTATTATATGGGTTGGTGGAGCATTAATTTTATTAGTATTAAAATTAATTTGGAAACCTTTATTTGCATCAACTGTAAATTATGAATTAGCTGAAGCTGAAGGATTAAACCCAGATAGAGCAAAAGCAATATTTACAATTTTAATGGCTGCAATTATTGCAATTTCTATAAAAATGGTCGGACTATTGTTAATTACTGGAATGTTAATTATTCCAGCTGCAATGGCTAGAAACATATCTGACACCCCAAAAAAAATGGTACTCTTTTCAATAATTGGAGGCTTGTTATCTGTAATAATAGGACTGTTTTCTTCACTGGAGTTTAATACTGCATCAGGACCTTCAATAATAACAGCATCTTTAATTTTATTTATACTTTCATTATTGAAAATAAAACAATCCATTCATTTGAAAAACTAATGACAAACTGATAAAATGTTAAAAATGGAAAAACAACAATATCTTACAAAAAATCAGCAAATTGTTTTAGATCTAGTAGAAAAATCATCTGAACCATTAAAAGCTTATTCGATTTTATTTAATGTCCAAAAAAAGGGTTTAAAAGCTCCCCTTCAAGTGTATAGGGCCTTAGATAAATTGGTTGAAATAGGTAAAATTCATAAAATTGAAAGCAGAAATGCTTTTGTAGCATGTAAAAATTCAAATTGTGTAGTTTCTAATGCTACAGCATTTTCAATTTGTGAAAGTTGCGAAAAAGTCACCGAAATAAATAATTCTAAGCTTTCTAAATATCTTGCAAATTTTCAAGACAATTCTGGAATGAAATATAGCAAATATAATTTAGAATTCTTTGGATTGTGCAAAAAGTGTAAAAACAAATAAATTGTTAATAGAATAATTCAAAATTTATTAAAATCGTAACTATAATTTAATGAAAAATATCCTATTTGTTTGTACTGGAAATTCGCATAGAAGCATTATTGCTGAAGCTATAATTAACAATAATTTTAACGACAAATTAAAAGCTTATAGCGCAGGTAGTAATCCAGCTGGAGTTGTGGATGGTGATGTAATTAAGTTTTTAAAAGCAAAAAACTATGATCTTAGGAATGTATCGTCAAAAAATTTTGATATTTTTATTAATAGTGAAATTAAAATGGATTATGTGATTACCGTATGTAATAATGCAAATAAAGAATTCTGTCCTATTTGGCCTAAAAAAGATCAAATTATTCACTGGGATATTGAAGATCCAATGACTAAACTTTTAAATTCTGACGATGAAGAAAAAAAAATTATCATTTCAAATACATTTAACGTTATTAACGAAAAAATTATTAATTTGATAAAAAATAAATAATTTAAACCAATGAATAACCAGAAGATCTTACAGTTCTTATTAATTCTTTTTTATCTTTTAAATTAATAGATTGTCTTAATCTTCTTATGTGAACATCGATAGTTCTACTTTCAACATTTATATTATTGGGCCAAACACTTTCTAAAATTTGATCTCTTGAGTAAACTCTTTTAGGGTTAGTTAGAAAAAACTCTAACAATCTAAATTCTGTTGGT
This sequence comes from uncultured Pelagibacteraceae bacterium, assembly GCA_902551735.1. Classification (GTDB taxonomy): domain Bacteria; phylum Pseudomonadota; class Alphaproteobacteria; order Pelagibacterales; family Pelagibacteraceae; genus Pelagibacter. The sequence continues at coordinate 16,689 of CACDEK010000012.1, forward strand.
CCAAGTTGAATTTCTTTGTTATCTCTAAATACTCTTTTTTCAATTCTATCTAATTTCAAATCATCAAATTCTATTTTATCTGATACAACTTTAGGATCAGCTCTTCTTAATACAGCTTTTATCCGAGCAAGTAACTCGTTAAAACTAAACGGTTTAGTTAAATAATCATCTACGCCGCTATCTAGGCCTTTAATTTTATCTTCCTCTTCACCTTTTGCTGTGAGCATTATTATAGGCAAATTCTTTAAACTAATATCTTTTCTAATATTTTTGCAAACTTCTATTCCTGAAAAATCAGGCAACATCCAGTCCAATAGAAGTAAGTTTGGTTGAAATTTCTTCAGCTCTTTTAAACCATCATTGCCATTCACTGATGAAGATACAATAAATCCTTCTTTTTCAAGGTTATGTTGAATTAATTGAATTATTGAAGCTTCGTCTTCAATAATAAATATTTTACCATTCATTTCTATTCTTTGATAACTTTACCTTTTGGTCTGCTTCCTTTGAGATACTCTCCTTTAATTAAAAAACAAACTATCTCAGCAATATTAGTGATATGATCTCCTGCTCTCTCAAGATTTTTTGTTACAAAAATTAAATGAGTTGAAAAATCTAAATTCTTCTTATCTTTTGAAAGAAAATCAATTACACTTTCCATAGCAATGTAGGTTAAATCGTCTACCTGTTCATCTTTTTCCCAAACTTCTTTTGCTTTATCAAAATTTTTATTAATATAGCTATCAAGAACATCGTTTAATTGTTTAATGACTAGATCTCCTAATCTTTTTAAGTTTCCAACTAATTCTTCTGGTAAATCTATTGGTAAAGGTTTTACCTTTTTGGCATTACTTTTAGATAAATCACCAATTCTTTCTAAATCTTGTGAAATTTTTAGTGAACTAATAGTTTCTCTTAGATCTATGGCCATTGGTGCTCTCTTAACTAATAAGTTCATTATTTGAGTATCTATTTTTGATCTAAACTTATTAATTTCATCATCACTCTTAATAATTTTATCAATAGAATCTTTATCTACTTTAATAACTGCATCAATAGAATCTACCATTTGGGACTCGGTTAAGCTTCCCATCTTAATTACAGAGTCTTTTAAGTACTGCAGTTCTTCTTCGTATGATTTTACTGTATGTTCATTGCTCATTATTTAACCAAATCTACCTGTAATATAATCTTGTGTCATTTTATTGTCAGGATTTTTAAATATTTTTTCAGTTTTGCCTACTTCTATTATCTTACCAAGATGGAAAAAGCCTGTTTTTTGTGAAACTCTAACTGCCTGCGCCATTGAATGAGTTACAATTACAATAGTATAAGTTTTTTTTAGTTCATCAATTAATTCTTCAATTTTAGCTGTAGCAATTGGATCTAATGCTGAACATGGCTCATCCATTAGAATTACTTCTGGATTAACCGATATAGCTCTAGCAATGCAAAGTCTTTGTTGTTGTCCACCAGATAATCCTGTTCCGGGTTCATTCAATCTATCTTTAACCTCTTCCCATAGAGCTGCTTTTTTTAAGCTCTTCTCTACAATTTCGTCTAACTCATTTTTAGTTTCGCCCTTACCATGTATTTTAGGACCATAAGAGATATTGTCATATATACTTTTTGGAAATGGGTTGGGTTTTTGAAATACCATGCCAACTCTTTCTCTTAATGAAACTACATCTAAATTACTATCATTGATCTCGATACCATCTATCTCAATATTTCCTGTAACTTTACAAATATCAATTACATCATTCATTCTGTTGATGCATCTTATAAAAGTTGATTTTCCACATCCTGATGGACCAATTAATGCAGTTACTTCTTTCTCATTTAAATCTAAATTAACATCAAACAAAGCTTGTTTGTCTCCATAATAGACGTTTAAATTTTTGGATTTAATTTTAATATCACTCATTTAGTTCCATCTTTTCTCAAATTTTTGTCTTAAATATACAGCAAGAATATTCATTACAATTAAAAAACTTAATAACATCATAATAGTAGCTGATGTTTTTTCAACAAATCCTCTTTCTGCTGACTCTGACCATAAATAAACCTGTACAGGCAAAGATGATGATGGGTCAACTGGTGTTGAAGGAATATCAACAACAAAAGCAACCATTCCAATTAAAATCAATGGAGCTGTTTCACCTAAGGCTTGAGCCAAACCAATAATTGTTCCTGATAAAGTCCCAGGTAAAGCCAATGGTACAACATGATGAAATACTGATTGAAATTTAGATGCACCTACGGCAAGGGCTCCCTCTCTAATTGATGGCGGTACTGCCTTTAAAGAAGCTCTGCATGGAATAATAATTCTCGGTAATGTCATTAGAGCAAGAGTTATTCCCGCTACTAATGGTGTAGATCTTGGAAGTTGTATTGTTGCTAATAATATTTGAAGAGCCAGCAATCCATAGACTATTGAAGGAACTGCTGCTAAATTATTTATGTTTATTTCGATAAAGTCTGTAATCTTATTTTTAGGTGCAAATTCTTCTAAATAAATTGAAGCTAGAACTGCAACTGGAAAGGCTAACAATAAACAAATAAGGATACTATAAAAAGAACCAACTAAAGCCCCTCCTATTCCCGCTAATTCTGGATCTCTTGAGTCACCATTATTAAAAAAATAATTATTAAAATTTTTATCAATTTTATTACTCTCAACGAAATTATCATAGATTTCTAACTGAAAATTAGAAATTCTTCTTCTATCCTCAGGTAAATCTCTAGGGTAATTTCCTTTGTGCAACTGATCAATGTCATCTGAGGCTGTAATTTCTAAATTAATTTTTTTTCCAATTAAGTTATTATTATCTAAAAATGCTTTTTTTATTTCTATTTCAGCATCAGTAGTGAATAAGTCTATTAATCCATCTTCTTCATCTATATTTTTTGTAGGATACGATTTTAATAATGTTTCTATTGTGATATCAAAAAAATCAGCACTCAATATCTCGTCCTCTGTTGCTCCATTTTTAATTTCGATAAGCTCTGGATCAAAGAAGACTTCAACATTTATTACTGTTTTCATAAATGCCGAACTACCTTTTGAGAAAATATTGTTAACTAGAATAATAACGAATAGCAGAGCAACTACAATTGATGATAGGCCATAAAATCTAAATCTTTTCTCTGCTCTATGTCTTTTTTTTAGTCTTTCTTCTTTAGTCATATTTTTCCCGATATTTTTTAACCGCTCTTTGGGCTATAAAATTTAAGATTAGTGTTGCAATAAACAAAGTTAAACCTAAAGCAAAAGCAGACTGAGTTTTTGGGCTGTCAAATTCTTGATCTCCAACGAGTATCATTACTATTTGAGTTGTGATTGTTGTTGTAGAATCTAATGGATTTATTGTAAGGTTTGCAGCTAAACCTGCTGCCATAACCACAATCATTGTTTCTCCTATTGCTCTTGATACAGCCAACAAAACAGATCCTATTATTCCTGGTAAGGCTGCAGGTATAACTACCTGTTTAATTGTTTCTGATTTTGTTGCTCCAACTGCATATGAACCATCTCTTAAAGATTGTGGAACAGAATTTATTACATCATCAGATAATGATGATACATAAGGAATAATCATTATACCCATTATTAATCCAGCTGCTAATGCACTTTCAGAAGAAACTGTTAAACCAAAACTTTCACCTAATTGTCTAAAGAAAGGTCCAACAGTCAAGGCTGCAAAAAATCCATATACCACTGTTGGTATTCCTGCCAAAATCTCGATAATTGGTTTTGAAACTCTTCTAACTTTCATAGAAGCATATTCGGCCATATATATTCCTGAAAATAATCCTATCGGAACTGCAACCAGCATTGCTATAAAGGCTATAAAAGAAGTACCTGCTATTAAAGGTATAAAACCAAATGCGTCTTTTAATTCTTCATATTCGTCTGCAGTAATTGCAGATGCATCTCTTACAAACGCTTTTTGAGGACTCCAACTTGTACCAAATAAATAATCAAAAATATTTATAACTGAAAAAAATTTAATACTTTCAAATAATAATGAGAAAATTATTCCCAATGTTGTTAATATTGCAATTAGCGAAGAAACAAATAATAGACCTTTTAAGATAGTTTCAACATCCTCTCTAGCTTTATTGTTATTTTTAATTTTTTTTAATGAATAAATGACAGATGCAATAATTATTCCAAAAATTAAAACTATTTTTGAATTTGTAAAAAGATTAATAAATTTAGCATATGAAATTGCACTTTCTTTTAAAATGCTATCAATATCACCAAAATAAGTTCCTAAATGAATTGCTTTAATTTTTTCATAAATTAAATTTGCTTCATTTGTGTCATTAAATATAGCTCCTTGATTAGCAGCTGTTTCAATTATAATTGTTTTTATAATTACTGGTTCAAAGAGAGACCAAACTAATAAAAAAACTAAAGCTGGTATAGAGCACCATAAAACAAGATAATATCCATAAAATTTTGGTAGTGCATTTAATTTAATATTGTTTTCAACAGAAATACTTTTAGTTTTTGATCTGCCATAAAAAAATAGAGATAAAGAGAATATTGTTATTAAAAAAATTAGTACAAAATTCATTCGCCCAGATTGATATATTTTTATTGTTACAGAATTGTTACAAACTAAATCAATGATTGAATTAAAAAAAAGGCCAGTAAAAACTGGCCTTTTAATAGTATAAATCTGAACTTATTTAATGCTTATTGTGATTAAATCTAAAGCTGCTGTTCTAGTAACTTTGTATTTATCTGAAGCTAGAGGAACTAATCCAATCTTTGCCAGATAACCTCTATTGCTCATAGCCTTTTTTGATGTGAATTCTTTTAGAAATTCCTGAATTCCTGGGATTACTCCTATATGGGATTTCTTAACATAAAAAAACAAAGGTCTTGCAATCGGATAAGAATAATCTTGAATGCCTTCCAAAGATGGCTGAACACCTTCGATTGAAGCTGCTTTTACTTTGTCTTTATTAGCAACTAAATAACTATATCCAAAAAAACCATAAGCATCTGGATTAGATGTAAGTTTTTGAACAATTAACGTATCATTTTCACCAGCCTCAACTGCATAACCATCTTCTCTAATTTTAGCACACTCTTTTTTAGCCTTTTTTCCTGCAGCTTCATATAGAGATTTTGCAGATTTGGTGCATCCTTTAACCATTACTAGAGAATTCCAAGCATCTCTTGTTCCAGATGTGGGAGGAGCAACTAATATTTCAATTTTTTTATTTGGGAGGTTTCCATCAATATCACTCCATTTTTTATATGGGTTTTCAACTAACCTACCATCAATATCTACTTTTAATGCTAAAGCTCTCCAAAGTTGTTCCTTTGTGAAATTTGCATCTGGAGAAGTAACTGCATGGGCAAATGAAATACCATCATTTCCAATAATTATTTCGATAATTTCAGTTACTCCATTTTTTTCACATAATGATTTTTCTTTAGATTTAATAGCTCTTGATGCATTAGTAACATCTGGATGATTTGCTCCAACACCAGCGCAGAATAATTTCATTCCACCGCCAGTACCTGTACTTTCAATTACAGGTGTTTTAAATTTTCCACTTTTACCAAATTTTTCAGCAACTACAGTTGCATATGGATAAACAGTAGATGATCCAACTATTTTAATTTGATCTCTTGAGTAAGAAGTTGATGTAAAACTAAGTACTAAAAGAAAACTTAATAAAATTTTAATTAATCTATTCATATTTCTCCTTTTTAGATTCTTTATGATCAATAAATAAATCTAATTCTTAAATGTTTTATTAAAGGAAAGTTAAAGTTTTATTACAAAGACTAACTTTTTAGTTGTGTTAAAAAGCATTAAATTTTATATCAATGGTTGTTCCTTTGTTTTCAACGCTATTGATATACATTTCAGCCCTATGCTGTGACACTAAATGCTTAACAATTGCAAGTCCCAATCCGGTTCCCCCTACACTACGACTTTTGCTTGGATCAACTGTAAAAAAACGTTCAGTGATTCTGTGTATAGATTCTTTTGGTATGCCAATACCTTGATCAGCTATTGAAACAATATTTAAATTACCATCTTTTTTGAGTGAGATTGCAACTTCTTTATTTTTATCACTGTATTTAATTGCGTTATCAATAAGGTTAGTAAAAATTTCAATTAATTTATCTCTATCACCTATAATTTTAAAATTATCAATTTTTTGAAAGTTTAATTTAATATTGTCTTTACTGACTATTTTTTCATATGTTTTAATTACATATTCAATTAATTCATTTAAATCTATTTCGTGAGTTGGTCTAATATGTTCTTGTAGCTCAATTTTTGATAAAGTTAATAAATCTCTAATAAGATTTTCCATTCTTTCAGATTGAGAGGTTAAAACAGGTAATAGATTTTTGACTTCTGAATTATTTTTTAAATCAGGATTATTTTCAAATGTCTCAAGGCCCATTTTAATAGATTGAAGCGGGGTTCTTAATTCATGAGAAACATTTGCCACGAAATCAGATTTCAATTGTTGAAATTTATGAAATTCTGTTAAATCTCTTATAAACAACAAACAAGATGGATTATCAAAAAATAAATTATTTTTATCTAAATAAACTGTTATGTTTAACCTCACAACTGATGGGTTTCTAATTTCAATTTCAAGATCATTAGATTTTTCTGCGTTGAATGCTTGATCAATAGAATTTATTAAATCTGGACTTCTTAAAAACCCACTAATATTTTCATTTAATTTTATCTGAAACCATTTTTTTGCTGAATTATTACTAAAAATTATTTTTTTAGTTTTATCTAATATTAAAATACCTTCGGGTGTATAATTTAATAACTCATAAATATTTTTTCTGTAATCCTTATTATCAATAACTTGGATTTGAGCTTTTTTATCTTGAAATTCTGTCTGCATTCCAAATACTCTTTCTTTTTTTAATAATAAGAAAATTAGCAATACAATAATTATTAGTAAAATTAATGTTAATAGTTCCATATAGTTAAATTTTTACCTTATTAAATTTGACATTCTTTTGTTACAGTATTATTACAATTGTATGGCAAAAAGAAAAATTATAAAACTGAACAAATATAGAAAATTCTCTGAAGAAAAATATGAAGATATGGGTTTAATTAGAAGGCTTGAAAGAAAACTAGACCGTGTAAATCATATTATGGAATTAGTTAGAACCATTGTTCCAATAATGCTCTTATTGCTTAACTGTGTTATTCTTTTAAAATTATTTAACTTCATTTAAATAAAATTAAATTAATATTTAAATTAAATTTTAAATTAATTATTTTTTACTAAAAATACGAATATTAAAGAAGTAGCAAACATTATTAAACTGTAAGTTGCAGCTGGTATTACGAATGCTCCACCACCAAACAAAGTAGTGCCGACAAATATTGCTAATGTACCATTCTGTAAACCACATTCTATAGCAATACATTTTTTTTGTGCATTTCCAGTTGCTAATAGCTGTGCAACATAAAAAGCAACTATCATCATTATAACATTTAAAGCTAATGTAATAAGACCAGCATCGGCAAAATATGAAACAATATTGTCTTTCTCAGCTAAAATAGCTCCAAGCAAAACAATTATAAATAAAACTATTGAAATTTTTTTAGCAACTGACTCAAACTTTATTGCAGCATTTGATGCAAATCTTCTAAATAACATTCCTAAAATAACTGGAACAGTAACAATTAAAAACATGCTAATAGCCATACTAGTTAAAGAAATGTTTTGTGATACAGCATTTGAATCTAATAAGCTTAATGAAGTGACAATAATAAATGGAACTGTTATTACACTAAGCAAACTTATAATAGCAGTAAGAGATATTGAAAGCGCAACATCGCCTTTTGCAAAAGAAGTAAGTATATTTGAAGTAACTCCTCCTGGTGCAGCAGCAATAATCATAACGCCAATTGCAAGTTCTGGTGAAATTGGCCAAATTTTTACTAAACAAAAAGCTATAACTGGAAGTAAAATAATTTGACTTAAAGCACCAACAAAAAAATCTTTTGGTTGTTTTACAACTCTTAAAAAATCAGCACTAGTTAAACCAAGACCTAATGCAAACATAATAAATGCTAAAGCCAAAGGTAAAAAAATATCTGTTACTACACTCATATATAATTAACTTATTATTTGATTAAATTCCCAAAATGGACAATAATATTTTTAATATAAAAAGCAATGAAAATCGAACCAAACAAAATTACAAAAGTAATTGAACAAAACTACACTCATTTAATGCCTGATTTTTTTAAAATGCAAACCGAGTATCTTGCATCATTAAATATGATTTATAATGATCTTGATGCTTCGCTAGTAGCAATGGTTTTAACGTCTCAATTCTATAAAAATATAATAAAAAATAATAACGGAAGCGATAATTATTCAGTTAAACACTTTTACAGAGTTAATAACTTTCAAATTCCAATATCTGTATATAAAATAAAAGATATTGCTTCGTTGCTTAATTTACCAAGAGAGACCGTAAGGAGAAAAAGAGAAAAACTTATCAATGACAAATTGATAGTTTTAGACAATAAAAAAAAATTTTATGCTTTGAATGTTAGTTTAATAGAAGAAAAAATTTTAGGAATTCAGATTGAAAATCTTAGTCAATTTCTTGCTAAATTTTCAAATCACTTCACTAAAAATAAAATTTTCATTGATGATACAAATAAAGAACAAATTAAAAAAGATATAGAAAAAAAATTTTTATTGTATTTAACTTCTTTTTTAGATTTTCAAATAGCATATTTTTCAAAATTAAAAACTATGGTGGATATAGAATCAATATTTATAATTTTACTTTGCGCTCTAAATACAACATCGCAAATAAGAAAAACAAATGAACCAATGAATGTGAAGGACGCTCTTAGTCATATTAATATAATAAATAAAACTTTCGGTTTAAATGCTACTTCAATAGCTGATATAACAAAAGTACCTAGAACGACAGTTTTAAGAAAGATAGCCTATTTAGAAAAAATAGGAATTTTAAAAAAAGATCAATTTAAGAGATATACAATAAATAACATTTCCGACATGAATGGATCGAAGAAAATACTTGCGATAATGGATTATAACTTAAAAATTTTAGGTACTTTTTTTTCCCAGTGTCTTGAAAATTATTCTACAAAAAAATAAATTATTTAATACGTCCATATACATCTTTAAATCTAATAATATCGCTTTCTTTTAAAATAGGACCAGTTTGAACTTCAATAATTTTAACTGCTTTTTTAAAAAAATTTTCAATTCTGTGAATTGCACCAGTTGGTATAAAAACTGTTTCATTTTGCTTTTTAAAAAATTTATTTTTATTTAATGTTATTTTTGGCCTACCTTGAGTTATCATCCAGTGTTCAGCTCTATGATTGTGTTTTTGTAAGCTAATAGAAGATTTTGGGTTAATAGTTAATTCTTTTATCAAAAAGTTTTTACCTTCAAAAAGATTAACATATTTGCCCCAAGGTCTGAAGAAGACATTCTTTTTTTTATAATATAAATTCTTTTTTTTTTCGTAAATTTTAGAAATTTCCTTCCAACTTCCAAGATCAGACCAAGGTATATTTAGTTTTATAGCATTTATTTTCTTTGCTTTTTCAAGAATTGCATAATCAAAAGATTTTTCTACTGATTTAACAAAGGCTTTTTTGTTTAAATAATAAGTATTATTTCTATATTTTGCTTTATTAACTGCTTTTAAGCAATTTATATAAGTTTTATTTTGATATTTTTTATAATTATTAATTATTGAAGTTTTTTTTAAATAGAACATACCTGAATTCCAGTAACCTTTATTTTTAATAACTTGTTTTGCTTTTGAAAGATTT
>CACDEK010000013.1 GCA_902551735.1 uncultured Pelagibacteraceae bacterium
TAATAAACAAGCAATTGTCATTGGTCCGACACCACCAGGCACTGGAGTTAGAGCTTTAGCAACTTTTGACACCTCATCAAATGCAACATCTCCAACAATTCCTTTTTCAGTCTTATTAATTCCAACATCAATAACTATCGCATCTTTTTTAACCCAGTCACCTTTGACAAGTTCAGGCATACCAACTGCAGCAACTATAATGTCACCTTTTAAACACTCACTCTTTAGATCTTTTGTTTTAGAATGGGTAATTGTAACTGTACAATTTTCTTTTAAAAGAAGTTGAGTCATTGGTTTTCCATTTAGATTTGATCTTCCAACTATTACTGCTTTCTTTCCATTTAAGTTAGGTTCAATTTTTTTTATTAATAAATAACATCCAAGGGGAGTACAAGGTACAGAACTTTCATATCCAGAAGATAAATTTCCAACATTAATAGGATGAAAGCCATCAACATCTTTGCTTGGTGAAATTTTTTCAATTACTTTTTGCTTATCAATATGTTTTGGCAAAGGTAGCTGAACTAAAATACCAGATACACTGTCATCATTATTAAGTTCATCAATTTTATCTAAAATCTTTTTTTCTTCTACTTCACTCGGATATCTTATAACTTCCGATTTTAAACCTACTTCATTAGCAGCTTTTTCTTTCATTTTTACATAAATTTTACTTGGAGCTAATTCTCCAATTAAAATTACTGTTAATCCGGGAACTCTATTTTTTTTTGACTTTATTTCTAAAACTTCTTTTTTTAATTCTTCTCTTAATTCTGCTGCTATTTTTTTTCCATCTATTAGTATCATGAATTAATTAAATATTATTGGGGCTATGTAAAGCTTCATACACATTTCTATAAACCAGATCAACAAAAGAAGTATAATTGGTGAAATATCAAAAGCACCTAGATTAGGTAAAAATCTTCTAATTTTATTTAAAAAAGGATCAGTTAAACGATAAGTTAATTCTAATATTGAATAAACAAATCTATTAGAGGTATTTAAAATATTAAAAGCTATCAGCCAACTTATAACAACATTTGCAATTACTACATAAGAATAAAGTTTTAAAATTTGTAAAGCTAAATAAAAAATTGCAATCATTTCTTTTCAACATAAATCGACTGACTAGGAAATGCAAAAGATGCTTTGTTTTTTTCTACTATTTGTTTTATCTGAATAGCAAGCCTTTCTTTAACAGCAAGCCATTCATCCCAATCATCTGTTTTAGTAAAACAACGAATATACATATCAATAGAACTTTCGGCAAAACTATCTACCCTAACTGCATAACCAAGATCTGGTTTATAATCTTCATTTTTTTTTATGTAATCTTCAATTTCATTTCTAATTGTTTTAAGTTGATCAACTGTTGTGTCGTATTGTAAATTAATCGTCCAGCTAATAATCCAATTTGTTGTTTGGCTAATATTTATTACTGCATTTTCTGCAAATTGAAAATTTGGAATAATTGCAATTGATTTATCAAATTTTCTTATAACTGTTGATCTAAATCCTATTTTCTCAACAATTCCTTCAATAATATTTTCAACTAAAATCCAATCTCCAATTTTAAATCTTTTTTCAACTAAAACTAATATTCCTGAAATTAAATTTTTAAATAAATCTTGAGCACCTAAAGCTACTGCAACTCCAAATAAGCCCAAACCAGCAATAATTGGTCCAATTTTTATTCCCCATAATTCAAGTACAGCAGCTAGTCCCAAAATAAAAATTAATATTTTTAATGATTTAATTATCCATCCAATAAGTTCTCTTGTTAAAATTTTATTTAGTCCACTAAGTATGTATGAGATTGGTTCTATAACTTGATGCATAACCCAAAAAATAAAAATTGTTATTAAAGTTCTATTGATTGTATCTATAATAGCTCTGCTATCTTCTGAAAAAGACATATAATAACTTGCAATAAAAAAACCTATTACAATAGGTAAAAATCTAGCTGGTCCTTCCATTGCATAAACAAAAGAGTCATCAAGTTTATTTGTTGTTTTTTTTGCTATGTTCTCTAATCTTTTTATAATTACTCTACTAATTATTCCTCTAAAAATTAAAAAAATAAAAAATATTCCTACACCAATTAAAATTTCTAAAATATCTACTCCAAAAATACCTCTCTGCCAAACAGATAAAAATAATGATTTAAAATTATTAAATAATTCCATAATTAAATTTTATATAGTAAAAATTCCTCTTCGCCAGGATTAAAAAGAAAAATTTTTTTCCATTTAATTTCATTTAAAATAGAAGAAGTTTTTTCACTAATACACATTAAATTAGTATCCATCCATAGGTCAACTAATTGATAGTTTTTGATTATTTTTAAGAAATTCATTGCACTATTTTGAGAGTATATGAAAACAATTTCTGGCATTTTTAATTTAAGTTTATCTATAAATTTTTCGTCCACTTTTTCTATTGGATTAGCTTTATAATTTACTATTCTTTTTATTTTATAACCTTCGGAAGTTAATTTAACGTCCAAATCACTTGTAACAATTTCTCCACTTACATAAAGTAATCTTCCATCAGATGAGTCAAAATTTTGTAAAATTAATTCCTTTAAATTTTCAACATTTCCTTCTGCAGCAAAAACATTTTGAAAACCAGAACTTCTAGCTTTTTTTTCGGTAGCACTTCCAACACAAAAACAAATAATTTTTTTACTAATATTTTTTAAATCTAAAAATTTAATTGCATTTGAACTAGTAAAAATAACCCCTTTAAAATCAGAATAATTTATATTTTGAAAATTTACTCTTTCTATACTTATTAATGGCATGTGGGAAATTTCATGACCTAAGGACTGAAATTTTAAAATCATTTCATAACAATCTTCAAGTGGTCTAGTAAATAAAATATGCATAATTACTTTTTATATGAATTTTTAGATTTTTTCTTAAGTATTTGACCTGCTTCTTTACCTAACTCTTCAGCTAATTTTAATTCTTTGGATAATTGAATATAATATCTTTCTCGACCATCTAATGAAAATAATTCAGCTTCTAAATTAATTAAATCTTTATTTATTTTTGCAAAAGCTCCAACGGCTGTTTCACAATCTCCTTCCAAAATTTTTAAAACGTTTCTTTCAGCCTTTATAGAGTTTAATGTTGGCTGATGATTAATTTTATTTAATAATTGAATTAAATCCTTATCATTCTTTCTACATTGCAATGCAATAACTCCTTGTCCTGCACTTGGGATTATTTCTGAAGTAGAAAAAATTTGAGAAATTTTTTTTTCTAAACTTAACATTTCAATACCTGCATAAGATAAAATTATTGCATCATATAAATTATCATTTAATTTTTTAATTCTTGTATCAATATTTCCTCTTATAAGTTTATAGTTAAGATCTTTTCTTATTTTTTTTAATTGAAATTCTCTTCTAAATGATGATGTTCCAACTATTGATCCAGGTTTAAGATCTTTAATTTTTTTATAATTTTTACTAATTAATACTTCTCTAGGATCATTTCTTTTTAAAAAACAATTTGTTAATAACCCGTCTGTTTCATTTGATGGCATATCTTTTAAAGCATGAACAGCTATATCAATTTTTTTATCTAATAATTCTTCTTCTATTTTTTTTGAAAATAAACCTTTTCCACCATAATCTGATAGTCTAATATTTTGAACAGTATCACCCGTAGTTACTATACTTTTTAGTTCTATATGCTTTTCATTATAAAATTTACATAACTCTGTTTTTGCTCTTTTCGCATATATTATTGCTAATTTGCTTCCTCTGGAGCCGATAATAATTTTTCTGTTTTCCATCTTAGTGTTTTATATTTATTATTTATATTGAGATTGTATTATTAAAAAAACTATTTAAATGAAAAAAAAACCTATAATATTGGGAATTGAATCGAGTTGTGACGAAACTGCAGTAGCTCTAATCACTGAAAATGGTGACGGAACCCCTAAAGTTCTATCAAATATTATATCTAGTCAAATTGATGTTCATAAAGAGTTTGGAGGTGTAGTTCCTGAACTAGCAGCAAGATCTCATATTGAAAAAATAGATTTAATTACAAAAAAAGCTATCGAAGAAAGTAAAATTAAAATTGAAGATATCGACTGTGTAGCAACTACTACTGGTCCTGGTTTAATTGTTTGTTTGTCTGTAGGTATAAATTTTGGAAAAACAATTGCTTTATCTTTAAAAAAACCTTTTGTAGCAGTAAATCATCTTGAGGGACATGCTCTAAGCCCAAAATTAAATTCAAAATTAAAATATCCATATCTTTTACTTTTAATATCTGGAGGACATACACAATTTTTAAGCGTGAAAGGGCTAGGTAAATATAAAAGATTAGGCACAACTATTGATGATGCTGTTGGTGAAGCATTTGATAAAATTGCAAAATTATTAGGAATAGAGTTTCCAGGTGGACCACAAATAGAAAAATATGCAGAAAAAGGTGATAAAAATAAATATAAATTACCTAAACCAATAATTGGTAAAGGTGGATGTAATTTATCTTTTGCAGGGTTAAAAACTGCTGTTCTTAAAATTTCTAAACAAATTAAAACTCCTAAAGAAAAGTTTGATCTTGCAGCATCATTTCAAAGGACTATAGAAGAAATACTTTATCAAAAAAGTAAAGTAGCCTTCAAAGAATTTAAAAAAATTCATAATAAAAAAAATAATACTTTTGTTATAGCGGGAGGTGTAGCTGCAAATAAAAAGATTAGAGAAGTTTTAACTAATCTTTGTATGGAAGAAAATTTTGATCCAATTTTTCCCCCTAATAATTTATGTGGAGATAATGCTGCGATGATTGCAATGGTTGGTTTAGAAAAATTTAAACTAAATAAATTTGATACATTTGATCATCCTCCTAAGCCTAGGTGGCCGCTGGATAAAAGCGCTGCTTTTTTAAAAGGAGCAGGAGTAAAGTTTTAAATGAAATATTGGTTATTAAAACCAACACTAGTAATACTTCATTAAGACTCCACCGACTCCCACTAACCTTTATCTTATCTTTTCAATTAAAAAAGTTGATTAAAGCTAATTATAATAGACAAATGTGTAGTACGTGGTGTAGTACGATTTTTTGTGGTACTTTAAATAATTTAAATTAAATGAGTTCAAATTTTTATAAAACACTAAATCTAATTAAGGAAAGATCAAAGAATACAGTTGAACAAGGGATAGCCTTTGAAAAATTATCAAAAGTTTATTTTGAAAATGATGATATACAAAAGCAGGAATATTCAAAAATTTGGCATTATAAAGACTGGGCTAGGGAAAATCCTCAATTTTCAAAAATAGACATTGGTATTGATTTAGTCGCTGAATTAAGGAACGAAAAAGGTTTCGCTGCAATACAATGTAAATTTTTTAAATATGATCATCAAATTAATAAAGATGACTTAGATTCATTTGTATCTGCATCGTCAAATGATTTTTTTAAAAGATTAATATTAATAGATACCTCAGACCAAGATATTGGAGCTAATGCAAAAAGTATGATTGATAATTTAAACAAAATTTTTCTTAGAGTTCAAAAATATGACTTGGAAAAATCAAGGATAAATTGGCTTATATATTTAGAAGAAAAAACAATATCCCTTTCTTCAAAAAAAGAACCAAGAGATCATCAAATTCAAGCAATTAATAGTGCTAAAATACATTTTTCAAAAAATGATAGAGGAAAAATGATTATGGCATGCGGTACAGGTAAAACTTATACTAGTTTAAAAATTGCAGAAAAAATTGCAGAGAAAAAATTTGTACTTTACATGGTACCTTCTCTTGCATTGATGTCTCAAAGTATTCGAGAATGGAAGAATGATAGTGCTGATGAATTTATTGCATTTTCGGCATGCTCTGACGTAAAAGTTGGTAAAAAAAAAAATGATAATGACCAAATAGAGGTAAAACTTAGCGAGTTAGCTATCCCAGCTACGACTGATTCAAAAAAATTATCACAAGAAATTAATGAAACTAAAAACGACAAAATGATTGTATTATTTTCAACTTATCAATCAATAGATGTAATCTCAAAAGCTCAACAAGAATATGGAATGAAAGAATTTGATTTAATAATTTGCGATGAAGCTCATAGAACCACAGGCGCGACTTTTTCTAATGAAAAAGAATCTATGTTTGTAAAAATTCACAAAGATCAATTTGTTAAAGGAAAAAAGAGACTATATATGACAGCTACTCCAAGAATTTTTGGAAATAAACCAAAACAAAAAGCTGATGAAGGTAAAGTGGTATTATCTTCGATGGACGACGAGTCTATATTTGGAATAGAATTTTTTAATAAAGGTTTTAATTGGTCTGTTGAAAATAATTTATTGAGTGACTATAAGGTTGTAATTTTAGCTGTAGACGAAAATCTAGTAAGTTCAAATTTACATAAAGTCTTAGAAAAAGGTAGTGAAATAAAACTTAACGACGCCACAAAAATAATTGGTGTTTATAAGGCTCTTGCTAAAATAGGTTTTGAAAAAGACGAGGAAAAACAAAAAAAATTAAAACCAATTAAAAAAGCTCTAGCTTTTTCACAGAGTATAAAAATTTCTGAAATATTTGGAGGCGAATTTACTAATGTAATTAAAGAATTTTTACAAAATGAAAATAAGAAAAATAAAGAGAAAATCGATTTAAAAGTAGAAGTTAATCATATTGATGGAACATTTAACGCTGATAAGAGAAATGAAAAATTAAATTGGTTGAGAGAAGACACTGATGATAATATTTGTAAAATTCTATCTAATGTAAAATGTTTATCTGAAGGAGTTGATGTACCATCTCTAGATGCTGTTATGTTTCTACATCCAAAAAAAAGTCAAATAGATGTTGTTCAAGCAGTAGGTAGAGTGATGAGAAAAGCAAAAGGTAAAAATGTAGGTTACGTAATTATCCCAATAACTATTGCACCAGGTATTTCGCCAGAAGTTGCACTAAATAATAATGAAAAATACAGAGTTGTTTGGCAAATTGTTAATGCTCTTAGAACCCATGATGAAAGACTTGATAGTAAAATCAATATGCTTAGTCTCGGAGAAGATGTAACAGATAAAATAGATATAATGTCTATTTCTTCCGAAAGAGAAGCAGTAACAGCAAAAGTTGAAGATATTAAAAAAAAAGGAAGAAAAAAAAAAGATAAAGATACTGTAATTTTGGATGAAGAAATCGAAGATGATAAAAATATAAATGAAGATAAGCAGACTAGCTTTGAAATTGAAGAATTGTCCAATGCTATTAAAGCAAAAATAGTAAATAAATGTGGAACAAGAGATTATTGGGAGAACTGGGCTTCTGATATAGCTAAAATTGCTACAACACACATCACTCGAATTAAGTCAATTGTTTCAAAACCAAAATCAAATGAAAGAAAAATTTTTTTATCATTTTTAAAAGAAATACAAGATGATTTGAATCCAGAAATAAGTGAAATAGAAGCAATAGAAATGTTAGCACAACATATAATTACTAAACCTGTATTTGACTCATTATTCAACAATAATGATTTTACGAAAGACAACCCTATTTCTATTGCAATAGATAAAGTAATAAAAGAAGTTTATAAACAAAATTTGGAAATTGAAAGTGAAACTTTAAAAAATTTTTACTCGAGTGTTAAAAGAAGATCTAGTGATATAATTACTTCAAAAGCAAGGCAAAAATTAGTTTTAGAACTTTATAATAGGTTCTTTAGGAATGCTTTCCCAAAACTTACTGAAAAATTAGGAATAGTTTATACACCTTTAGAATTAGTAGACTTTATAAACTATTCTACAAATTACTTATTAAAAAAGAAATTTAACAAAAGCTTTGATCATAAAAATGTACATATTTTAGATCCATTTACAGGAACTGGAACATTTATTACAAGTATTTTACAATCAAATTTCATTAGCAAGGAGAGACTAGAATATAAATATAAAGAAGAAATTCATGCCAATGAAATTATACTTTTGGCTTATTATATTGCTGGAATAAACATTGAGTCTGTGTATCACGATTTAGTTAGAAACAATAAATACGAACCATATAACGGAATTGTACTTACTGATACTTTTCAACTTTATGAACAAGAGCGAGATTTAATTGCTGACTTGTTACCAGATAATTCTCAAAAACGTACTAAACAAAAAAAAAGAAAAATAAAAGTCATAGTTGGAAATCCACCCTATTCATCTGGGCAAACAAGAGTTAATGATCAAACAAAGAATTTATATTATAAAAATTTAGATGAAAAAATTAAAAATACTTACGCTAAGTTTTCAAAAGCTTCTTTAAAATCAGATCTTTACGATAATTATATTAGAGCTTTTAGATGGGCTTCTGATAGAGTAGAAGACGAAGGAATAATTAGCTTCGTAACTAATGCAGGATGGCTAGAAGGTAATTCAACCGCAGGCTTTCGAAAGTGTTTAGAGGAAGATTTTAGCGATATTTACTTAATAAATTTAAGAGGAAATCAAAGAACATCTGGTGAATTATCAAAAAAAGAAGGGGGAAAAATTTTTGGATCTGGAAGTAGAGCTCCAATTTGTATCACTTTTTTAATTAAAAATTTAAATTCAAATAAAAAAAAAGCAGATATTTACTACTACGATATTGGTGATTATTTAGATAGAAAAGAAAAATTAAATATATTAAAAAATTTACAAAGTTTAGAAAAACTTGAAAAAACAAATAAATTTAAAAAATTAATACCTAATAATAATAATGACTGGATAAATAAAGGAAATGAAAAATTTAATAACTTTAATCCATTAATAACAAAAAAGAAAATATCCAATGAATCAATTTTCAAAAATTATACACTTGGAGTGGCTACAAATAGAGATGCATGGGTATATAACTATTCAAAAGAAAATTTAAAAAAAAATATTTCAAATTTAATAAAATTTTATAACTTCGAAATTGAAAGATTAAAAGCGAGTAATGATATTGAAAAGGATATTAATTATGACGATTATAAAATTGCTTGGACTTACAAATTAATTTCTTTACTTAAAAAGAAAAAAAATTTAAAATTTGAAAATAATAATATTAGATTAGTACATTATAGACCTTTTATTAAAACCAATTGTTATTTAGATGAATTTTTAAATGAACGTCCTTCCCAAAATTTAGATTTCTTCCCAACTCAAGATACTGATAACAGATTAATTTGTGTAAATGGACTAGGTTCAAAGGGAGGTTTATCTTCATTAATGATCAATACAATTTGTGATTATAACTTTTTAGAAGGAGGAACCAATTGTTTTGCTTTGAAAAGTTTTAAAAACTCTGAATTAAATGAAGGACTATTCGAGTCAAAATCATCTTCTAATAATTTAATATCCTCTGACAATATTGAAGACACAATGCTTAAAAAGTTTAAAAAATACTATAAAAATGAAAATATTAATAAAAAAGAAATTTTTTATTATATTTATGCTTTACTTTATTCTGAAGAATACCGAAAAAATTTTAAAAATAATTTAACAAAAGAGTTGGCAAAAATACCTTTTGTAAAAAAACATATCGACTTTAAGTTGTTTTGTTCTATTGGAAAAAAACTTGGTGATTTACACGTTAACTATGAAAAAGCAGACTTATTTAAAGTTAAGATTGATAAAAATAAAATCAAAAATAAGAATTATTTTAAAATTGAAAAAATGAAGTTTGCAGGTAAAAGACCAAATTTAAATAAATCAACAATAATCTATAATGAAGAAATAAAAATTGATGGAATACCATTAGAAGCCTACAAATTTGTAATTAACAGAAAATCAGCAATTGAATGGGTAATGGAATCATTGCAGATAAGTAAAGACCCAAATTCTGAAATAATTAATAATGCTAATAATTTTGCAATTGAAAATATGAAAAATCCTTCCTACTGTTTAGAATTGCTACAAAAAATAATTACAGTTTCAATTGAAACACAAAAATTAATCAAAGAATTACCTAAATTAGATATAGATTAAAAAAAATTGAGTAACTTATTTACAAACCTTTAGTATAAATGTGTTGTACATTGTGTAGTACGTGTTTTATAGAAATGGCGTAAAATGAAATGACTACGAATCAAAAAAAAAGTAAAATAAGGAAAAACAATTAGATGAAGTACTGGTTAATGAAACCAACACTTGTGATACATCGATAAGACTCCACCGACTCCCACTAACCTTTACCTTATCTTTACAATTAAAAATGTTGATTAAAGCTAATTATAATCAGTAAATGCATAGTACGTTGCATAGTACGATTTGTAAAATTTGCATAGTTATAGTTAAAGGGGATTCATTAATTGTTTTATTAAGAGACTCTAAATAAAATTTTATATAAAATAATTTTATGATTATTAAGAGTCAGTTACTCAGAGGACTTTTCGGAATAGATAAAGAAACTCTTCAAGATCTTTGTTTTACATTCAATAATCTTTCTATATTTAAAACTGCTGTTAGATCTGGAACAAGTGTATTTAAAAAAGTAGCGAGTATATTTGTAGATGAAAAAAATGATAA
Source organism: uncultured Pelagibacteraceae bacterium (assembly GCA_902551735.1). Taxonomy (GTDB): domain Bacteria; phylum Pseudomonadota; class Alphaproteobacteria; order Pelagibacterales; family Pelagibacteraceae; genus Pelagibacter. The sequence continues at coordinate 10,516 of CACDEK010000013.1, forward strand.
AGATATTGAGCAAGAAGAATATGAAAATTTTATAAAAAAACCAATAAATTGGCATAGACAAAATGCGTTAATTAAATTTGATGAAATTTTAGATATAAAAGATTTTGAAAAGATTGATTCTGTAAGAGAGCTTGATGATATTTGTCAAGATATAGAAAAAAAAACGATAGCATGTCAAAAAGAAATAAATAAAAATTTCAAGGGCAAAAATATAATAGATTTTCAAATGCACAATATAAGTGTGCTGGAAAAAGCATTTTCAAAAATGGATAAAGATGATCAAAAAGAAATAGGAAAAGATATAGATGATCACTTTAACAAATTGTCAAAGAAGCATAAGTCTTTTAATCAACTTTTAAAAAAAATTAAATCAGATTTTGGTGTTAAAGATTTCAATTATAAATCTATTAAAAAAATACTAAAAAATGATAATTATCTAAAAAAATTATTGATAATAGATGATGAAAAAGGTCAATTTATAAGATTTATACTTTTTGAATTAGTAATAGAGATTGGAAAGTCTCTTGTTGGAAAAACAAAATTTTATGGAAATGTGATGGCAGCAAGTACAGCAGTATTATTTATTTTTACAGGTGGGCTTGAAGCCTTATTAGCTGGTGGCTTTACAGGTGTAGTTGATCGATTTAGAGGAAAAAAAGCTAAAATGACTATACTTTGTTATAGTGTTTTTTTAATTTCATTAAGCTCATTAGAAAATCTTGATCCATTTGATGAAATAAAAGAATATATTAAAGAACATAATAAAGATGAATTTTCATTTGAAGAAGAAGTTAGTTTTTAAAAATGAAAAAGAGAAATAAAAATTTAAAAGAAATTTTAAGCAGTCGATTTTATAAATCTGATAAAGTTGAAGCTGGTGTAGCAGCCACACTTACAGTTGGAGATGTATTGTATGATTATGCCAGAGTAGATCCTAGGGTTCTATTAGGCGTTTCTCATGCACATCCTGATCCCAAAGGCATGTTGCTTCGTGCATCAAATCTTGAAGATATTAATGCACCAGAAAGTTTGGATAATGTTTTTCAGTTTGCAAAATTTCAATATCTTATTCCAAGACAAGCAAAATATTTAGATCCTGATTCACTTAAAGGATTACAAACGAGTGATATGGGACATGTTGCTGAGTTCGTAGTAAAGCAACAATGGCAATCGGAAGGTAGAGAAGTAACTATGCCAGACATTCCAAATTATCCTGGAGCAGATCTATTTAGCTTTGATATCCCTTATAATGTAAAATGGTATCCGAAAGCACATCCAAAAATGTTAGAACATTTTGAAGAGAATCCTAATATAAAAATTGTAACAAGCACTGAAGCAGCTAAAGATTTTTGGGAAAAACATCCTGATCTTGCTCATATGGTTGAAGATTCAAAAATAAATTATGATTTTGTACCAGATCTTCAGAGTACATCAAATAAAGTGGGAAGAGAATTATTTGAAAATGACTATTTATTTGATCTTGCTATACCTGAAGTTTTTGGAATATCATATATTGTTGTCGCTGCAAAAAATTCTATTTATCTTTATCAAGGCAAAACAGATTTAAAAAATGCTTTTGAAAACGTTTTAGTTGGAGGAACAGCAAGAGTTGTTGGGATGGGTGCTGGATCGTACATTGGAAGTAAATTAGGTGGAATTATAGGGGACATATTTGATCAAGAAGAAGCAGGAGAAGTTGTAGGTGGTGTTATAGGATCAATACCAGGTTTTATTGGAGGAAAAAAGATTGGTGATAAATTTTTAGAAGAAAAGTGCAAAAAGGAAAAGGCCGATTTGGATAAGAAACTTTCTGACTATTTGCATAAATCTTCGGATATTCATTCAAAAGGTGTAAAGATTTTTAAAGAAAAAATTAAAAAGACTGAGTTATTAAAAAAGGGAAATGATTTTCAAAAACAAATGAGCGATTTTTTAATTCCAAGAATGGAAGATGAAATGAGTTATAAAAAAAAGAATGATAACAAACTAAAGGAATTTAAAAATAATCCAAAATTAATTAATCCTTCAAGCAAATCTATATTAGAACTTTCGGGTGAAGCAGTTGTTTTAGGAAAAAAGTTTGGAATTGACCCTGATATTATTCCAAAAGAAAGAAATGCTCTCTTAAAAGCATATGACAAGCTTAAGAAAATGCTGAAAAAAAAAGGACTTATATAAAAATGATTGAAACGATAATTATTATCGAACTTGTAGCATTGAGTGTTGCGTGGTATTTATCTAATCAGTGAGCAAGGTTCATTATTTAAATAGCCATTTACATAAATTCAGAGAAAAAAGTAAAATCACAATTGATGTAGAAAACATAGGAGACCTAGCCCATTATAATTTTCTTGGTAAGGAAGATAAAAAAACTACCAAAATATTTACCGAATGTTTTAAAAATAAAGAAAGCTATAAGGAACTACTAAAAAAACTACCAAAGAACATCGAGCGTACTGGACTTTATTATCTAATCACTGTTTATTGGATTGCCTATACCTGCCATTATCATAACGATAAATTTGATGAAGCTATGGAAAAATGTTTAGAAGGTATTGATGAATATGTGGTTCTTTTAAATAGCCCTCATTTCTGCAAAAAAGTATATTTTTATTTAAATCCAATTGGTGAGGTTAAATGAAAAAATTTTAAATGTATAGTACGTTGCATAGTACGAGTTAGAAAAAAACCAAGGAAAATGAAACACCGATGATTCAAAAAATAAGCAAACATTGGAGAAACAATTAGATGAAGTACTGGTTATTAAAATCAGAGCCAGATACTTGGTCAATAGATCAACAAAAAAAAGCTAATAAAAAAGGAGTAACTTGGGATGGAGTAAGAAATTATCAAGCTGCAAATAATTTAAAAAAAATGAAAATAGGAGATCTTTGCTTTTTTTATCATTCAAATATAGGAAAAGAAATTGTTGGAATTATTGAAGTAATTAAAACTGCTTTTATTGATCCAACAGATAAAATTAATAAATTTGTAGCTATCCAAGTTAGATTTAAAAAAATGTTAAAAAAACCAGTTTCACTTAAAAATATCAAAAAAAATAAAGATTTAAAGCATTTGCCACTAATAAAACAAAGTAGATTATCAGTAATGCCAATTGATTCTAAAAGCTGGAAAATTATAAATAAGATGAGTAATATTAGTAAATAAAATTGTATGGTAAAAAAATCAAAAAAAAGAAAAACAGCAAAAAAGAAAAAAAAAATTAAAGATAAAGCATCTCAAAAAGAACTGGTCATTAAAACTAAGTCAGATTGGGTCAAAAAAGGATTAGTTGATAAAAAAACATATGAAAAGAAATATAATGAATCAATTAAAAATAATGAAACTTTTTGGAAAAAAGAAGGAAAAAGGATCACTTGGATCAAACCATATAAAAAAATTAAAGATGTAAAATATAGTAAGTCCGAAGTTAAAATAAAATGGTATGAAGATGGTACTCTTAATGCTTCAGCAAATTGTATTGATAGACATTTAAAAAATAAAAAAGATAAAACTGCAATAATATGGGTTGGTGATGATCCTAAAGTACAAAAAAAAATAACATACAAACAACTACATCAAGAAGTTTCTAAAACGGCGAATGGATTAAAAGAACTAGGTGTTAAAAAAGGTGATAGAGTTACAATATATTTGACAATGATACCAGAACTAGCATTCACAATGTTGGCTTGTGCAAGAATTGGTGCTGTTCATTCAATAATTTTTGGTGGATTTTCTTCTGATAGTATCGCTGGAAGGATTAATGATTGTAAATCTGATTACGTTGTTACGGCCGATCAAGGAATCAGAGGGGGAAAAACTATAGAACTTAAGGCAACTGTCGATGAAGCCTTAATAAATTGTCCAAATGTTAAAAAATGTATTGTAGTAAAGAGAACTGGTAATTTTATAAATTGGGATAATGAGAGAGATGTTTGGTACCATGATATAACAAAAAAAGCTTCATCTCATTGTGAACCTGAAGAAATGAATGCAGAAGACCCGTTATTCATACTTTATACTTCTGGCTCAACTGGAAAACCAAAAGGTGTTTTACATACAACTGGTGGATATATGGTTTATGCTTCCATGACTCACCAATATATTTTTAATTATAAACCTAAAGATATTTATTTTTGTTCAGCGGATATTGGATGGATTACTGGTCATAGCTACATAATTTACGGACCATTAGCTAATGGAGCAACAACAGTAATGTTTGAGGGAGTCCCTACTTACCCAGATAGTTCAAGATGGTGGCAAATTGTAGATAAATTTAAAGTAAATATATTTTATACTGCCCCAACTGCAATTAGAGCATTAATGAGAGAAGGTGATGGTCCAGTTAAAAAGACTTCAAGAAAATCATTAAAACTTTTAGGAACTGTTGGAGAACCTATAAATCCTGAAGCTTGGATGTGGTATTATAAAACAGTTGGAGACTCAAAATGCCCAATTGTAGATACCTGGTGGCAAACAGAAACAGGTGGAATTTTAATTAGCCCACAAACAGGAGCTATAGATTTAAAACCTGGATCTGCAACAAAACCATTTTATGGAATTAAACCAATAATTGTTGATAAAGATGGAAAGACTCTTAAAGGTGAGTGTCAAGGAAGGCTGTGTATAGCCCAATCATGGCCAGGACAAATGAGAACAGTTTATGGTGACCATCAAAGATTTATTGATACTTATTTTTCACAATTTGATGGAAAATATTTTACTGGCGATGGCTGCAAAAGAGATAAAGATGGGTACTACTGGATAACAGGACGTGTTGATGATGTAATTATTGTTTCTGGACATAACTTAGGAACAGCAGAAATTGAAAGTGCATTTGTAGCTCATCCAAAAGTTGCTGAGGCAGCTGTTGTAGGATACCCACATGAAATAAAAGGTAATGGACTTTATTGTTATGTAACTTTAAATGTGGGAGAAAAAGCTGATGGAGATTTAGACAGAGAATTAAAAAATTGGGTAAAAAAACATATTGGAGCACATGCTCGTCCTGATTTTGTTCATTTTACTCCAGGCCTTCCTAAAACAAGATCGGGAAAAATTATGAGAAGAATTTTACGTAAGATAGCAGCAAATGAACATGGTGAATTGGGAGATACCACGACATTAGCTGACCCAAGTGTTGTTGATAGTCTAGTTGAAAATAGAAAAAATATTACAAATTAATTAAATTAATAAATTCTTTTTTTATATTATCCCATTTAAGTATCATTGAATTTAAAACTATTTTTCTATCCAACGTCTTTAATTCTTCAGCAATTGGGGACCAGTGATATAAAGCTAGAGCACTTTCATTAAAGGGTAAAGAAGAATGATATTTTTGCCAATCAATTTTTTTTAGTCTTTCATTAAATTGTGTTTTAGAACTTTCTATTATTTCATTAGGCATTTCATTTTTACTTTCTTCATTTAAAATTTCTTCATAAATATCATTCGCTCTTAATGTCTGATCAATATTTAAAGTATTTTTAAGATAGGATAGACAATAAAAAGTTAGATCTTGCAAAGCTACTCCATAAATATTCCATTTTGCCTTATTAATTGAACCTAAAAATATTTCATCTTCGAACATTAGAATATACTTTGCTCCCATTCTGGTTTTTAAATAACCATATAAAGTTTCTTGTGAAACCCATGCTGATTTTCTTTGAATAAATTTCTTTAAATCTGAAATATTGTTAATTTTTCTTTTAGGTTTTAAGAAATTGAAAATTGGGGCTACATATTCCTTCAAATATCGTAATTTAAAATCTTTAAGCTTAACCTTGTATTTTATAGCCATTTTGAAATTATTTTATCCTCAAACTATTAAAATGCCTAATACTATTGACCTTTTTAGGGGTTCCATTCCATAATTAAATTAGTATGCTTCACTTTTTTTAACCTATAGGGAGGGAAAAAATGTCAAACAAAGTGAAACACTGGGAAAAAACCAAAGGTCTAATGATTATAACATTAGCAATTTGGTTCTTTTTTGGTTACGTCATCTTCATGTTTGGTGAAAGTATAAACTCCGCAAGTTTTCTTGGATATCCTTTGGCTTACTATATGTGTGCCCAAGGCTCAATTGTTGCATTTGTAGTCTTACTTTTTTGGTCAGCAAATAAACAAGAGAAAATAGATGAGGAATTTGGATTCACCGAAAAAGGGGAGGACAATTAATGTTTAAAGGAAAATTTATCGACAATTTGCCTAAGATCTATGGAACATATACTGGTGGCTTTTTAGTATTCATCATTTTGATGGCTATTGCTGAGCAAGCAGGTATGACCAAAGAAACAATAGGTATTTTGTTTGTAGCTTTTACAGTTTGTATCTACGCATTTATTGGGTGGTTATCTAGAACTGTACAAGTTGATGCATATTATGTTGCTGGACGAACGGTCCCAACAGTCTTTAACGGAATGGCAACTGCAGCCGACTGGATGTCAGGTGCTTCATTCGTTGCAATGGCTGGTGGTATTTACTTCGGTGGATATACATATATGGCTTTCCTAGTCGGTTGGACTGGTGGTTATATATTGGTATCTTCTCTTCTAGCACCTTACTTAAGAAAATTTGGTTGTTATACTGTGCCAGACTTTATTGGAACAAGATATGGCGGAAATTTAGCAAGATTTTGCGCTGTAGTAGTTTTAACTTTAGCTTCTTTCACATATGTGACAGCTCAAATTAACGCAACAGGAACTATTGCTGCTAGAGCACTACAAATACCATTTGAATTAGGTGTTTGGGTTGGTTTAGTTAGTATCTTATTATGTTCAATGTTAGGTGGTATGAGAGCAGTTACTTGGACGCAAGTTGCTCAATACATTGTGTTAATCACAGCATACTTAATTCCAATTTTCTGGATAAGTAATAGAGGAGGCTACGGTCTTTTTCCACATTTAATGTTGGGAGAAGAGGTTGCTAGACTTGGTGAACTTGAAGCACAATTCGGATTAGTAAAAAATGCAGCGGCAGATATTAAAGCTGCAGGTGTACCAGGTGGATTAAAATCTATAGCACTTCCACACTCTGAAGTACCTGTGGGTGGAATGGCTGCTTGGAAATTTATTTCATTAGCACTATGTATGATGGTAGGAACAGCTTCTTTACCACATATCTTAATGAGATATTTCACTACGCCTAGTGTTAAAGCTGCAAGGAAATCAGTGGCATGGTCATTGTTCTTTATTGCATTGCTTTACACATCTGCACCAATGTTAGCTACATTATCTAAACTTCAGTTAATGGATCCTAATTTACCAACTGGTATTATAGGTAAATCTATTACTGATGTTATGGCTATCGATTGGGTATCGGCATGGACAGCACAAAAGCAAGCCTTTATAGCTGACTTTAATGGAGATGGAATTCTTCAATTAAATGAATGGTTCATGAGAGGTGATGTTGTAGTATTGTCAACACCTGAAGTAGCTGGATTACCATATGTAATTTCTGGTCTAGTTGCTGCTGGTGGTATGGCTGCAGCAATGTCAACTGCGGATGGTCTTGTTCTTGCGATCGCAAATGCTTTATCACATGATATTTATTTTAAAATCATTGATCCAAAAGCAGACGTAAGAAAAAGATTAATAGTAGCTCGTGCTCTTTTAGTTGTAATTGGTGCCTTCGGAGCTTACATTGCATCTATGAGGATCACTAGTATCCTTGGTGCAGTTGCTTGGGCATTTGACTTTGCAATGTCAGGATTGTTCTTCCCACTTGTACTTGGAGTATGGTGGAAAAGAGCAACAAGGCAAGGAGCGATTGCTGGTATGATAGCAGGTCTTGCGTCAGGAACGGCTTATCTGATTTATGTATATCCTAAATTTATGGGTAATCCTGCATGGTTAGGTATAGACCACTTAAGATTCGGTATTATTGGAGCTAGCGTTTGTTTAGTTGTTATGGTTGTTGTTAGTTTAATGACGCCAGAACCAGACAGTGCTACGCAAAAAATGGTCGATGAAGTTAGAGTGCCAAGTGGTAAAACTATTCTTGGAAAACAACACTAAATTATAATTTTTTTAAAGGGGCGAATTTTTCGCCCCTTTAACTTCTCAAAATACTATTATGGAAATACCTTTATACGTCTATGTAATAGATTATATATTAGGTGTTATAATGTATACGCTGATTGGTAGATCGGCTATGAACATTTTTCAAAAAGAAGACTCAGAATTTTTCTTTATGAAAGCATTTGTAAAATTAACTAATCCAATTTTAGATTTTTTTGCTTTTTTAACGCCAAGTTTTCTAGTTAGAGGTGTTGTTCCACTTTACATAGCTTGGTTTATTTTTATGATTAGATTTTACCTTTTGCCTATCTTGCTAGGGTATGGTGAAATGGGGATGCTGTCTTTTCCACTAGATAGCGAAATTTCTAGATTAATATACGATTTATTTGGGAAAAAATAATTTTATTTTAATTTAAAATTGATACTACTAATCTAGCAATCAATGAAAAAAATACAAATTTCACCTTCTATATTAGCTGCAGATTTTAGCCAACTAGGTATTGAAATTAAGAGACTAGAAAAAGCTGGAGCAGATATGATTCATGTTGATGTTATGGATGGACATTTTGTTCCCAATTTAACTATAGGACCGCCGGTAATTAAAACTTTAAGAAACTATACAAAATTACCTTTCGATGTTCACTTAATGATTAAACCAGTACACAAATATATTAAAGATTATGCAGAAGCTGGTGCAGATATAATTACAATACATCCTGAAGCAACTGAAGACTTAAAAAATTCAATTAAACATATTCAAGAATTAGGGAAAAAAGTAGGTATTTCACTTAATCCAGAAACTAAAACAGATGTAATTAAAGAATTTTTAAATCAAATAGATTTAGTTTTAATTATGAGTGTTCATCCTGGATTTGGAGGTCAAAAATTCATTCCTGAAGTAGTTAATAAAATTAAAGAATTAAAAAATATTCAATCTAAAGAAAATTTAAGATTTGATATAGAAGTTGATGGTGGGATAGATTTCAATAACTCAAAATTAGTTATAAATGCCGGTGCAAATATTTTAGTTTCTGGTACAACTATTTTTAAAAATAACAATGGAGATATTAAAAAAAATATTGAAACTCTTAAATTAATCTAATATTAAAAAATGTTTTTCAAAAATTCATTAATTTATTTTAATCAATTTTTTTTTTTCGTTTCTAATCAAGTTAGAAATTTATACTTAAATTCTAAAATTTATAATAAAAAAATTTCTAAAACTTTAGACAAAAATTTAGAATATAAACCTAGTCCAAATCTTTTAGATTGTTTAATAAAATACGAAAAAAAAAAAATAAAAATTGAAGATTTTTTTTTAAAATCAGTTTGGTCAAATGAAAATTTAAAAAAAAAAGATTATAATAACTTACATAGCTTTTTTTGGTTATTTAGCTTAGACTTAAAGTCTTCAAAAAAAATTACTCAATCGGTAATTCTTAATTGGATAGATAATAATATAAATTATAACCACAAAAGTTGGAAAATTGATATTTTATCAAAAAGAATAATTTCATGGATATCATCATCTAAATTAACATATGAAGACAGTGATGAAGCTTATAAAACAAAATTTAATTTAATAATACAAAAACAAATTAATCATTTAATTAAAGAAGTTGAAAAATCTAAATTTGTTTATGACAAAATGATTTCTTGTGCTGCTATAATTCTTGTTGGAATTTCATTAAATGAAAAAGAAAAATATTTAAATTTTGGTCTTTCACTTTTAAAAAAAATAATTAACAGTTCATTTGATAATCAATATTTTCCAAAAACGAGAAGTATTAGACAATTAATTTTTTACCTAAAATATTTTGTTTTAATAAGAGAATGGTTAAAAGAATCACAAAATGAAATCCCAGAATATCTCGATGAAATAATTTTTTACCTTGGCAAATCTTACGCAATATTATGCCAAGGGCAAAATAATACATTCTTATTTAATGGTAATCATCAAAAGAATTACAAAGAATTTGATAAATATTTAATTAATCATGGATACAAGTTTAAAAATAACACTTATGAAACAGGAGGATATTTTGTATTAAAAAATAAAAAAATAAATTTAATTATGGATGTAGGACCTTCACCAGAAAAAAAATTTTCTAAAGAATATCAATGTGGAGCTTTATCTTTTGAAATTATATCAAACGAAAAAAAATTAATTTGCAATTCCGGTTATTTCCAAAAAAATAAACACAAACTTAAAAACATATCAAAATCTTCTGCAAATCACAGTACTCTAATAATTGACAATCATTCATCTTGCAAAATTAATAGTTCTAATATGGAGATAGAAAATGGACTAAAGATATTAGATAAAAAATATGAAATAAAAAAAGATTATTGGAATATAAAAGCTTCTCATGATGGATATAATAAACGATATGGAATAATTCATGAAAGGCAAATAGAGTTTTTTCCTGAAAAAAATCAATTTATTGGTCAAGATAAATTAATTAAGAAAAAAAATTTTAAAAGTTCTAATTTTGAAATAAGATTTCATTTAGAACCAACTACAAAAATAATGAAAACTAAAGATCAAAAATCAATATTTATTGATATAGAAAATGAAGGTTGGAAATTCAGTTCTGAAGGTTATAACATTGATATTGAAACAGGTTTGTATTTTGGACAAAAAAATTCATATACTGAAAATCAAAATTTGTTTATTTCGGGAGTCACACAAAAAGAAGATCAAATAATTAAATGGTCATTTGAAAAAATATCATGAAAAAAATTAAAAGAGCTTTAATTTCATTATCTAACAAAGAAAATTTATACAAATTATTATTAGTTCTAAAAAAAAATAAAATACAAATCATCAGCTCGGGTGGAACCTACAAAAAAATAAAAAAACTAAAATTTGAATGTACAGAAATTTCAAAATACACCGGAATGCCTGAAATACTTGATGGTAGAGTAAAAACTCTTCATCCCAAAATTTATGGAGGCATACTAAGCAAGAGAAATAATAAATTACATAAAAAAGATTTATTAAATAATAATTTTTTAGAAATAGATTTGGTAATAGTAAACTTTTATCCAATAGAAAAAACCTTATCTTTAACAGCTAATCATGCAAAAATTATTGAAAATATTGATATTGGAGGCCCAACATTAGTTAGAGCTGCAGCAAAAAATTATAAAGACGTGACAATAATTACTGGCATAAATCAATATGATAATTTAATTAAAGAATTAAACATAAATAAAGGAAGCACATCTTTAAATTTTAGACAAAAAATGTCTGAAGAAGCTTTTTCAGAAACAGCTTACTACGATTCTTTAATTTCTAATTATTTTAACAAATTTAATAATAATTCATTCCCGAAAAAAAAAACTATTCATACTAGACTTGTTGAAAAATTAAGATATGGAGAAAATCCACACCAAGAAAGTGCCATTTATTCCTTAAAAAAAAATCCAGAATTTAAGCAAATTCATGGAAAAAAATTAAGTTATAATAATTATAATGACATATTTTCAGCGTTATCAATAACAAAATCTTTTCCAAAAAATATAGGAACTGCCATAATTAAGCATGCCAATCCATGTGGAGTTTCGATTAAAAAAAATAAATTAAATAGTTATAACTCAGCCTTAGCATGTGATCCTGTTAGTGCGTATGGTGGAATAATTGCTTGCAACTACAAAGTTAGCAAAAAACTATCTTTAAAATTAAATAAAATTTTTTTTGAAGTAATAATTGCAAATGGATTTGAAAAAGATTCTCTTAAAATGCTAAAAAAAAAGAAAAATTTAAGATTAATTGATTCAAGTAATATAGCTATACCCAATAGTTATAACTATATTTCAAATTTTAATTCAACTTTAATTCAATCTCCTGACATAAAAAAATTTAATAAAAAAAATTTTATAATTGTTTCAAAAAAAAAACCAAATACAGAGCAACTAAAAAACTTAATTTTTGCATTTAATATTTGTAGACATACAAAATCTAATGCAATTGTAATTGCTAACAAGGAATCAACGCTTGGAATAGGTTCGGGACAACCAAATAGAATTGATAGCTGCAAAATAGCAATAGAAAAAATGAAAAAATTTAAATTAAATAAATTTGATAACTCAGTAGCTGCTTCAGATGCTTTTTTTCCTTTTATAGATGGTATTGAAAAACTAGTTCAAGCTGGAATCTCAGCTATTGTACAGCCTTATGGATCAATTAGAGATAAAGAAATAATTAAATTTGCAAATAAAACCGGAACCGTATTACTATTTTCAAAAACTAGGCACTTTAAACACTAAGTTATTTTATCAACTTTTGCTGCTAAAATAAAATCGCTTTCATGCAAACCTTTAATTGCATGTGTAAAGATTTTTATCTTTGCATAACCCCAACCAAACCATATATCTGGGTGATGGCCTTCTTTTTCTGCTATATTACCAACTTTATTTACAAAATTTTGACTTTCTAAAAAATTCTTAAATTTAAAATCTTTAATCAAATAGTAAATTTTATTTTCGTCAGCTTTAACTTCCCAACCATCTACCATCTTTAGATATTTATGAATTTCAGTTATATCAAAACCAGGTATACCACCTTCGCAAGGGATACATTTTTTATCAGCTAAATCAGTCATAATTATCCATTCTGGAGCGGGCGATGGGACTTGAACCCACGACCTTCTCGTTGGCAACGAGACGCTCTACCACTGAGCTACGCCCGCATTTTTTAAAAAGAATATAACTAACCGTTTTTTAGTTAGCAAGCAATTGATAATAATTAACAATATATGTAGAATTAGCATAAGGAAAATTAATGATACTATTAAGAATAGGACCAAAGGGTAAAGAAAGACCAGCTATATTAGATAAAAATGGAACAATAAGAGATATAAGTTCTATTGTTGAAGATCTTAATCCTTTTTTTTTAAATTTTAATTTAATAGAAAAACTTTCTAAAAGTAATTTTGAAAGTTTAAATGAAATTTCTGCTAAGGAAAGAATTGGATCTTGTATTTCAAAGCCAGGGAAATTTATAGCTATAGGTTTAAATTTCTTAGATCATGCACTGGAAACAGGTGCCTCACCTCCGACAGAACCAATAATTTTTATGAAAGCAACAAGTTCAATTTGCGGACCTAATGATGATGTCGAAATAACTCCAGATTCAAAAAAATTAGATTGGGAAGTTGAATTAGGAATAATTATTGGAAAAGATGCAAAACATATAAATGAAAATCAATCTCAAGATCATATTTTAGGGTATTGTTTAGTAAACGATATAAGTGAAAGAGAGTGGCAAATTGAAAAAATGGGTCAATGGGTTAAAGGAAAATCTCATGACACTTTTGGTCCCATAGGTCCTTATCTCGTTACAAAAGACGAAATAAAAGATATTAATAATTTAAATATGAGTTTAGATGTTAATGGAAAAAGAATGCAGACAGGTAATACAAATACAATGATTTTTAATGTTAATGTTATAGTTTCATATGTAAGCAAATTTATGTCATTACAAGCTGGCGATATTATTACTACAGGCACACCACCTGGAGTTGGGATGGGGAAAAAACCTCAACAATTTCTAAAAGAAGGGGATACAATGAGATTATCAATAGATAATTTGGGAGAGCAAAACTCTAAAGTAGTGACTACATATTAAATTATGAAAAATATTAATGAATTACCAAATAAAATTTCAGTTTTTCCTCTCTCAAACTTTATAATTTTTCCCAACACTTCAGTGCCATTAAATATATTTGAACCCAGATATATACAAATGGTTGATGATTCTATGAAATCTAATCGTATAATAGGAATGATTCAGCCTAAAAATCAAAACAATAATAGGCCAGAATTGTATTCTATAGGATGCGCAGGTAAAATCACAAGTTTTGACGAAACTGAAGATGGAAGATATCTAATTGTAATTAAAGGTATAAGTAGATTTAAAATATTAAATGAAATGGAAAATAAAAAACCTTATAGAGAATGTGAGGTAAGTTTTTTACCTTTTAATCAAGATATGATTAAAAATGAAACTAAAATTGAATTTTCAGATTTAAAGTTAATATTTAAAAATCTAAAATCTTTTTTTGAAAAAAGAGGATATATTATTAATTGGAAAGAGTTAGAAAAACAAACCTTGGATCAAACAATTAATACTTTAGCAATGGCATCACCTTTTTCCCTACAAGAAAAGCAAATCTTACTTGAAACAATTGATATTAATAATAGGAAAGTTAAATTGGAAAAAATTTTAAGTACTTATGCCTATGATGAATTTGATAATAAAACAATTCAGTAAAACTAAAAAATTAATCCTCTATCAGCATATTTAACAGCAATTTTATTAAATAATCTATTATTGTTTAATTTACTAAAAATTTTCTTAGAAAATAATTTAAAATAATAATTTTCATTATTAAAAAACTCATAAATAAAATTATTACCTGAAGAAAAAATAAAATTTAAATGTTTAGTTTTATTCTCAAATTCTTTAAAAATAGAATTATTAATTGAAAGACCTAAACTTTTTTTTTCTTTAATTAAATTTAATAAAACATTTATATCTCTTAATGTCATATTAAAACCTTGACCTGATAAAGGATGTATTTGATGAAGTATATCACCAAAACTTAAAATATTTTTATTAAAATATTTTTTTAAAATTTTTCCCTTCAAAAACGAACTTTCAAAATTATTTATAGATTTTATTTTATATAATTTATTTTTTTTAAAAACCAAATTTGTAAATTCTATTTGTGATAACTTTGAATTATTAACATGATCATCTCTTATTGAATAAACTACACAAGTTTGTGTTTCAGAAACTGGTAAAAAAGCAATTGGTCCCAATTTAGTAAAAATTTGCAAAGCTTTATGATTATTGATTTTTTTATGATTAATAATTGAAACATAAGCAGTGCTTTTATAATCTTTTAAGATTTTTTGATAAAAAAGTTTTTTG
>CACDEK010000014.1 GCA_902551735.1 uncultured Pelagibacteraceae bacterium
TAATGAATGATTTATTAATGGTTTACTTTTATAAATTTTAGTTAGTTTGTTTTCTTTTATAAGTCTTTTAGATTGTCCTGCTGCTAAAAGGATAGCTGAAATCATAAAAACATTAACTGTTAAATTCTTGATCCTATATATTCTAAGATCGTTGAATTATAATATTGAAAACAATCAGCCCAGTCCATGTTGTGATAATTTTTAATTAACTTTCCATTCCATTTGCAGGATTTTCCATTAACTTTATTATCTTCAGAAATAATAATTCTTTTGACTTCGGGAATTTCTTCTACCCAATCAGTTAAAAGTCCACCAAAAGGATCTTTTGGGTGTGTAAAAACTAAAATTGGCAAGCTTTTACTATTTTTAATTTCATCAATTTGTTTTTGTCTCATATCGGCAGGTCCAGAACCATCATTCTTTCTGAAATTTTCTAAAGCTTGTTCAACTCCTACTTTTTCTACTTTATAATTTTTAGTAAGTTTGCCATAACACTCCGGCACTAAAGATATTCCTCCACCTACTTTATCTGGATATCTAGCAATAAGCATCATTGTCATCCAACCTCCACAAGAACGTCCTGATAAAATAATTTGTTTACTTGGAACTCCTTGTTTAACAAAGCTATCTATTAATTCTATATTTGCTTCTAATCTTTTTTCTAATTTTGGTTTTCCTTTGTAAGGAGGTTTAAATTTTTTTTTATTCCATAATCTTTTGTCATCTCCTTTTAGTTTCCCTGTGCATAAAATATAAACCATTAACTCTTTTCCATTAATTTTTTCGCCTACCATAGAACTCATATTTGCAGCTCCATTTTTCCACAAACAATCACTAGATCCTCCATCATGAGTTCTTTGACCATGATTATAAATAAGAATTATTTTATTTTTAGGATCGGTAATATTTTTTTCTTTTGAATAATTTGTATTTTTTGTTAAAAAACCACTTTTTTTAAGTTTATCTGCGTAAGCAGAAGACGTTAAAGATATCAAAATAATTACAATAAAAATTTTTTTCATTTTTTATACGTTTCTGCAACTAGTTGAGCGATAATAGATAGTGCTATTTCGGGAGCAGACTTTCCTCCTAACTTTATACCAATAGGACCGTGAATTGAATTTATTTCTGTTTCACTAAATCCTGCATCTTTTAATCTTTGGCATCTATTTTCATGAGTGTTTTTACTTCCTAGAGCGCCTATATAATAAAATTTATTTTTTAAAGCATGTTGGAGAGCTGGATCATCTATTTTTGGATCATGTGTTAAAGCAATTAAAGCTGAATTTTCATTGGTTTCTATTTCTTTAAATGCTTCTTCGGGCCACTTATTAATTATTTTTAAGTCTGGAAATCTTTGTTCAGTTGCAAAATACCCCCTCGGATCAATAATACAAATTTCAAAATTTAAACTTTTTGCATAATCAACAAGATATTGAGCTATGTGAACAGCGCCTACTATTATAACTTTTATAGGTCTTATATATGTTTCTACAAAAATATCGGTATTTTCAATTACACCATTTTTCTTTTTTTCAAAATAATTTTTTATTTGTTCTAAATACTTTTCAAAATTTTTATCTATTGGTTTATTTTTTTCATAAATACAGCTTTCTCCATTTGAAATATTAGTGATTATCGCAAATTCACTTTTATTTTCTTTATTTTTTATAATTTGATCTAATAATTGCTTTTTCATTTTAGACTATTATTTGATGAAGCATCGATTGGTTTAAAATCTCTTCCATGTTTATAATCTGGTCGAGAAAATTTAGTTTGGGCATTTTCACATGGATTAAGGATAGCTGAAAAAATTGCTCTATCCATTGGTGACATGTTCTGCGCAGAACCATGAACCAAGTTATCTACAAAAATTACAGCCGTACCAGCTTTACCTCGTGCTGATACAATTCCATTTTCTTTTACAAGTTTTTTTACAGTCTGCTGATCAACAGTCCATAACGGATAACTCGTTGTAACTGTATCAAGTTTTGATGGAGCAGAACCATACTTATGAGATTTAGGAATAAAAAAAAGAGGACCATTAAATTCAGTAACTTCATCTAGAAAAACATGTAGATTTAAAGCTAATGGTTCTGGTACTCCATCTTCCCCAGAATGAGTTGCAAAATCATAATGCCATTGCCAAACTTCACCGGTAAAAGCAGCTTTGACATTTATTTTTGTTTGTTGAATATAAAGATTATTACCACGTATCTGACATGCAGGTTCAAAAAATTTAGGGTGTCTTGTTAAATCATCAAAAATCTTACTTCGAAGATGTAATCCCATTGCTGTTCTAACTTCGCCAGAAGATTTTTCAACTACATTAGCTTCAGTCTTCTCGTTAAAGACTATTTTCATTTCTTTACAAAGATTATTTACTTCTTCATTGGAGAACCAATCTGGTAAGATAATATAACCATTTTCATCTATTTCTTTAAGTTGGTTTAAATTAAGTTTCATTAAATTATAAAAAAATGATAAATTAAAAGTCCTATGAATATGCCTTTAAAAAAAGTTATCCAAAGTACCGCGTAATCAGAAATATTAAGTTTTTTTTTCCACCAATCTATATATTTTTTATGCATCTCGATCATAAATTTAATTTATCTGTTCTAAATAAACAGCTATTTCACCTCCACATGCAAGCCCAACTTCCCAAGCACTTTCATTTGAAACTTTAAATTCTATCTTTTTAAATGGTTTATTGTCTTTAATTATTCCAATACATTCTCTTACAACCGCTGACTCAACGCATCCTCCAGAAACAGAACCTGAAAAATCACCTTTCTCATTAACAATCATTCTGCTTCCAACTTGTCTTGGAGAAGATCCCCAAGTTTGAATTACTGTTGCTAAAACAACCTTTTGATTAGCTTTAATCCAATCGTTTGCTTCTTCTAATATCTTTTCATCAAATGAATTTTTCATTAGATGTAAAGGTAATACTGATAGATTTAATTAGCAAGCATCAACAGCTTTTTTAGCAAAAACTTTAACCATGTTTGCTCTATATTCTGCAGAGGCGTGTATATCCGAATTCATGCCAGATGTTGATACTTTTACATTATCAATAGCTGATGATGAAAAATTATTACTTAATGCTCCAGACAAATCTTTGTCATTATACACGCATGATTTAGCACCAGTCACTCCAACATTAATTCCTGTTTTGTGTTTTGCAACATAAACTCCAACTATTGCATACCGAGAAGCTGGATTTGGTAATTTTTGATAACTTGATTTTTGAGGAATATCAAACTCTATTGCTTCTATAATTTCAGAGCTTTTAAGTGATGTTTCAAACATACCTCTAAAAAATTTTTCAGCATCAATTTTACGGTTGTTAGTATGTATTGTTGCATTTAAAGCTATACATGCAGATGGATAATCTGCAGCTGGGTCGTTATTAGCTATCGAGCCTCCAATTGTACCTCTATTTCTTACTTGTGGATCTCCAATACCTTCTGCAAGAGCGGCTAATGATGGAATTGCTTTTTTAACTTCTTTTGAATTAGCAACTTCAGCATGTTTAGTTGTTGCTCCTATTGTGACAGTTTTTCCAGATACTTTAATTCCTGAAAGTTTTTTAATTCTTTTAATATCAATAATATCTTTATAGGAAGCTAAACCTAATTTCATTGAAGGTAATGTTGTCATTCCACCTGCTAAAAAAGCTGAATTAGAAGAAGCTAATTTTGATGCTTCTTTAACATCTTTTGCTGAATGATAATTAAATGTTTTCATAATCCTCCCTAAGCTGCCTTAGCATTAGATTTTTTAAGTTCTTTACATGCATTCCAAACTTTTTCAGCTGTTGCAGGTAAAGATATTTCTTTACCTCCAAGTGCATTTATAACTGCATTCATTACTGTTGGTGTTGCTGCTATAGTTCCTGCCTCACCACAACCTTTAACTCCCAAAGGATTAGTTGTCGCTTTGGTGCAAGTAAATCCAAGATTAAAATCTGGAAGATCGTCTGCTCTTGGCATTGTGTAGTCCATATAAGATGCTGTTATTAGTTGGCCTGACTCATCGTATTGAGCATTTTCACATAAAGCTTGTCCTATTCCTTGCGCTAAGCCGCCATGAACCTGACCTTCCACAATTAATGGATTTACTATTGTTCCAAAATCATCGACTGCAGTGTACTTATCTAGTTTTACATGACCTGTATCAGGATCAATTTCAACTTCACAAATATGAGATCCTGCTGGAAATGAGAAATTAGCTGGATCAAAAAACGAGGATTCTATCAGTCCTGGTTCTTCACCTTCTGGCAATGGGGATTTAACTTCATCTCTTACACCAGGTAGATAGCTCGCAAAAGCAACTTCACCAATTGTTTTCTTTTTATTTGATTTGGCTACAACAAATTCACCATCTTTAAATTCTACATCATCTGGGCTTGCTTCAAGCATTTTTGCAGCAATTTTTTTACCTTTATTAACTATCTTTTTGCATGCATTAACTATGGCAATTCCACCTACTGTTAAAGATCTTGATCCATATGTTCCCATTCCAAATGTTCCTTTGTCTGTATCTCCATGTACAACATCTATATTTTCAATAGGTACACCAAGCTCATCAGCAGCAATTTGTGCAAAAGTTGTTTGGTGACTTTGTCCATGGCTATGAGAACCAGTATAAACTGTAACCTGTCCTGTTGGATTAAATCTCACTTCTGCGGACTCCCATAACCCTACTCCACAGCCTAACATCATAACTACTGGTGATGGTGCAATACCACATGCTTCAAAATAAGAAGTAACTCCTATACCTCTTAATTTTCCAGCTGCTTCAGATTTCTTTTTTCTTGCTGCAAAACCATTATAATCAGACATTTCTTTTGCTTTATTTAATCCAGCTACATAATCTCCAGAATCAACTTGATGAACTAAAGTTTGCTTAAATGGAAACTCAGTTGGAAAATTTTTCATTCTTATTTCTATTGGATCGATGCCTAATTCCATAGCAGCCTTATCAACTATTCTTTCAATAGTATAAGTGGCTTCTGGTCTTCCAGCTCCTCTATAAGCATCTACAGGTGCAGTGTTTGTATAAACTGCTTTAACATTAGAATATGCTGCCGGCATTATATAAACTCCTGTTGCACATGGTCCAAATAAATAAGTTGGAGTTACAGTTCCAAAAACTCTTGCGTATGCTCCCAGGTTTGCAATTGTTTCATTTTTAAATCCAAGAAACTTACCATCATTGGTAACCGCTAATTCTGCATGAGTTATATGATCTCTACCATGAGTATCTGTTAAAAATGATTCTGTTCTTTCAGCAACCCATTTTATAGGTCTTTCTATTTTTTTTGATGCCCAACTACATACTATTTCTTCGTTATAAAGATTAATTTTTGATCCAAAACCCCCTCCTACGTCTGGTGCAACAACTCTTAATTTGTTTTCTGGAGCAACACCTCCAAATGCAGACATGATTAATCTAGAAAGGTGAGGATTCTGACTTGTTGTATAACAAGTTATTTCTTCTGAAGCTGTGTTATAATCTATTACACAAGCTCTTGGTTCCATTGCATTTGGAATTAATCTATTATTTATAATATCTAGCTTTATAATTTTATCTGCTTTATCAAAAGCTTCTTTAACTTTTTGTCTATCCCCAAGTAGCCAGTCATAACAAAGATTTTTTTCTATACCATCATGAATAGCATCACTCTTCATTGCATCATTTAAATTAGTGACTGCTTTTAAAACTTTATAATCTACTTTTACTAATTCTGCTGCAGATTTAGCTTCATCTAAAGTCTCAGCAAAAACTACAGCTACTGGATCTCCAACAAAATTTACGCTATCTTTTGCTAAAGGTGGATTAGCAGGACATTTCATTTCTGAACCATCTTCACTTCTAATAGCCCATCCAGCAATTAAACCTCCAATTTTATCTTTTGCGATATGTTCGCCTGTTAAAATATCTACTACTCCTGAAGATTTGAGAGCCTTAGATGTATCAATTTTTTTAATTTTTGCTCTTGCATGTGGAGATCTAATAAATACAGCATATGTTTGGTTTGCAATGTTTATATCTGATGTATATCTACCTTTGCCTGTTAAAAATCTTTTGTCTTCTTTTCTTTCAACTCTTGATCCTACTAAACTTGCCATTTTATCTCCTACATTTTTGATGCAGCTTCTTTAACTGCTGCAACAATATTATGGTACCCTGTGCATCTACAAATATTTCCTTCTAACCAATCTCTTATTTCTTGATCATTTGGATTTTTTTTATTTTTTAAAAGATCTACTGCACTCATAATCATTCCTGGTGTGCAAAATCCACATTGTAAACCATGCATTTTTTTAAATGCTTCTTGCATCGGATGTAACTTACCATTTGATGCTAATCCTTCTATTGTAGTAACTTTTGATCCATCAAGATCAACAGCTAATGCCGTACAACTTTTTATAGATTTTCCATCTACATGAACCACACAAGCTCCACACTGACTCGTGTCGCAACCAATGTGTGTTCCAGTTAAATTTAAAATATCTCTTAATAAACCTGATAAAGTTGTATGATCTGGGACTTCTTTAGTAACTTTTTTACCATTAACTTCTAATGATACCTTTTGCATTAAGTTTACCCCCTCTTAATTTTTATAATTTAAGCACACAATAATGTCGCACTCAACTATAAAAAATATAAAGATTCTAGTATTACGCGATTCAACTTAATAAATAAATTGCTGCTGCAGCAAATACTGCAATAGATAAATAAATTAATATTTTATTCTTTGATTTATTTTCTGTACTTTTTTCAACTTCAGATTTTTGAAAATCATGATCTTTTGACAATAATTCTGAAAATTTACCAAAAAAAATATCCGCCATTTTTTTTGCCGTCATATCAATCAATCGAGATCCTACTTGTGCAATCTTTCCGCCAACATTTGCTTCAACTTCATAAGTAAGCATAGTTCCATCATCTTTATCTTCTAAACTGACGATAGCTTCTCCATTAGCAAAACCTACTGGAGAATTTCCTGATCCAACAATTTTATAACTATGCGGTGGGTTTAAATCTTTAAGCTCTATATCTCCTGTAAAACTAGCATTAAATGGACCAATTTTATTAGTTGCTGTTGCAGTAAATTCTGTTTCGGATTTTTTTATAAATTCTTCACATCCAGGGATGGTTTTTTGTAAAATTTTAGGGTCATTAAGAGCTTCCCAAACTTTTTGTTTTTCTAATTTAATTTGATATGATCCAGATAGTTTCATAAAGACAATAAAACTGTAACATAAAAAAAAATGGATGATAACCTAAAAAAAGAACTACAATCCGCAGCTTTCGAAAGATTAATAAAACATCTTAGAGAAAGAAAAGATGTTCAAAACCTAGATTTAATGAACTTAGCTGGTTTTTGTAGAAACTGTTTATCAAAATGGTACAGGGAAGAAGCTGAAAAAAAAGGAATAAAAATATCAGACCCAGAGGCAAGAAAACATGTATATGGAATGTCTTATGAGGAATGGAAAGAAAAATATCAAAAATAATTTTTTTCTTTTCTATGATCAAATTTCTTCCATTTATATTTGTTATTCTTTGGTCATCAGCTTTCATTACTACAAAGCCTATAACTGATTATAGTGACCCTTTTTCAGCACTAGCATTTAGATTTTTAATAGTAGCTCTTGGTTTTTTAATTTTTTCTATTTACAAGAAAGAAAAAATATTTGTTAAAAAAAAATTCATTATGGAGTCTTTATCAACAGGTATTCTTTTTCATGGCATTTATCTTGGAGGTGTTTTTTTTTCTATTTCAAAAGGTTTGCCTACTGGTATAGCTGCACTAATTGTTACTCTTCAACCTATACTAACTAATATTTTAGCTGGTCCTTTATTAAATGAAAAAGTAAATTTTAAACAGTGGATAGGTGTATTTCTTGGATTCGTGGGAGCATCATTAGTTTTAGGTTTTGATATTGGCAAAGATATTCCTACAATAGGAGTTATAAGCGTTTTTTTATCTTTACTGGCAGTTACATTTGCTACCTTATGGCAAAAAAAATTAAGTAACAATCTACCATTAAGTGTTAGCAATATGTAT
Organism: uncultured Pelagibacteraceae bacterium; assembly: GCA_902551735.1. GTDB lineage: Bacteria > Pseudomonadota > Alphaproteobacteria > Pelagibacterales > Pelagibacteraceae > Pelagibacter. The sequence goes on from CACDEK010000014.1 coordinate 8,084, forward strand.
CAAGCTGTTGGTGGCTGTCTATTTAATATCTTATTAGTTATTTTAATTGGTGAACCTTTTATAAATTTTTCAATAATTTTTATAACAGCTATGAGTCATCAAATATTTTTAATATCTTTTGGCGCATTCACTATATTAATGTATTTAATTAAAAATAACTCAGCAAGTAAGACAGTGACACTTTTCTTTTTGGTACCTCCAACATCTGCTATTATGGCTTTTATTTTTCTAAATGAAAATTTAAATTATATAGATATATTGGGTTTTATAGTTGTAAGCATAGGAGTTTTTATTGCTACCAGAGTAAAAAAATAAATTACTTTTCTTTTAATCTTGGAAATAATTCAACAAAATTACAAGGTTTGTGATTTATATCCAATTGATACTTCAAAATTTTATCCCAAGCATCTGTTACACCACCCGAAGATCCTGGTAATGCAAAAATATATTTTCCTTTTGCTAATACGGCACAAGCTCTAGATTGGATTGAAGATGTACCAACTGTTTTTAAACTAAGAGTTCTAAAAACTTCACCAAATCCAGGAATTTGTTTATCGGCAATTTCATCTACTGCTTCAGGAGTTATATCTCTACCTGTTAAACCCGTTCCACCAGTTGTTATAATTACATCAATATTTTTTTTTGTGAGCCATTTTTTTAAAATTTTTTTAATATCTTTTTTATTATCTTTACAAATTTTACGAGTAACTAAATTATGCTTTGCTTTTGCAATCCTATTTACTAGAATTGAACCTGATTTATCATTTTTCAAAGTTCTAGTATCTGTAACTGTTAAAAGTGCTATATTTACTTTCATGATTATAAAGAATTATAAAAGATTATATTATTAATTTAATTATATGGACATAAATTTTTTTAAAAAAACAAAAATTCTTGATGGTGGTATGGGTCAAGAATTGCTTGCTCGAGGTCTTGTTTCTAAAGGTACTCTTTGGTCTGCCAGCTCATTAATAGAAGAAAAAAATCATCAATTAGTTATTGATACACACTTGTCATTTATAAATGCTGGAGCAGATGTAATTCTTACAAATAGCTTTACTTGTAGAAGAGTAAGAATGGAACAAAATAAAGTTGGTAATCTTTTTAATTTTGTAAACCAAAAAGCTGGCGAACTTGCGGTAAAAGCAAGAGAAATATCTAAAAAAAAAATTTTAATAGCAGGTGCTCTCCCAGCTCAAAATGATACGTACCAGGTTGATAAAAGAGATAATGATATAATTGAAAAAGATTTTTTTGATCAAGCAAATCTACTTAATCCGTATATAGATTTTTTTTATTTAGATGTAATTTCAAGTGGTAAAGAAGTGGGTATAGCTTTAAACATTATAAAAAAACTAAATAAACCTGTATTAGTGGGATTACATGTTAAAAAAGATGGAAAACTTCCTTCTGGAGAGTCAATTACTGAAGTAGTAAAAAAATTCAAAAATGATAGTTGGTTAGGGTTAATTACAGCTTGTGTATCTTTAGAAATAATAGAAAAAACTTGTTATGAGTTAAAAAAACTAAGTATACCATTTGGTTTTAAGGCAAATCTATGGGGTGTAGAAGAACCACTGCCTGTTCATGCATTTAATAAAGCCGGACACAATGAAATTGGAAAAAATCCAAATATCACTTTAGGAAAAAGAGAAGATGTAAATGGCAAAGTTTTTTGTGATTTTTCAAAAAAAATTATGAAAGAAGGAGCAACTATTTTGGGAGGTTGCTGTGAAACAAACTCATCCCATATAAAAGAACTAACTAAACTGAAGTAAGATTTTCTTTTATGGAACGCCTTACAAAATAGATTCCAATTATCACTGCTACAAGAGCAACTAAAACTTTTATGGTGATTATTTCTTTTAAAAATATGTAGCCCAGTATGACTCCGAATATTGGAATTAAATAAGCTACTTGCGCCTGAAAAACCAATCCATTTCTTTTTAAGATATGAAATCTTAATAACCAAGCTATTCCTGTAGGAAAAATCCCTAAGTAAATTAAACAAATAGTAGAGTCTAATCTTGGACTTAAATTCCAAGGTTGTTCAATTATCATAGTAATTGGAAAAATTATTATTGTTCCCCAAATTAAAATAGATGCTGTTACATTTTCATTTTTTTTTTTGCTAATTTTTAAAGTTAAAAGTCCTCCAACTACATAAAATGTTGAACCAAAGAGTATCATTAGTGCATAAAAAAAATTATTATTATCTATAAGAATATTGTCTGAGAAAAGAAAAATAATTCCTAAAAAACCAATAAGAACCCCGATTGTCTTTGCATAATTAATTTTTTCATTCTTTGTAAAAAAATGTGCTAGAATTGTTGCACTTAAAGGAGTTGATGCCATTAAAATAGCCGCAAGATTACTTTGTACTTTTTGAACACCATAAGCAATTAAAAAAAAAGGTATTACTAGATTAATTAATCCAATAGATGCAAACCATAACCAATCTTTAGAAAATGCTTCTATTTTAATTTTATTATATAAACAAAGAAATACTACTGGTATAGCTCCTAATAAAATTCTAAAAAAAGCAATTGTTATTGGGCCATAGGAATATGTTGCAATTTTAATATTAAAAAAAGCTGAAGCCCATATTAAAGATAATATTGATAAAAGTATATAATCTATAGATTTAGGATTTTTCATTCACTAATATCCATAACTTCACCTTTAGTTATTTTTTTAAGATTTTGAAAATCAATTTTAAAAATACAATTAGGATGACCTGCGGCACCATAGATATTTTTAAATCTCAAAAGCGATTGATCAATGTAAATTTTTAAAGGATTTAGGTGTGCCACTGGAGACACACCACCAATAGTAAATCCAGTAACCTCTTTTACCTGATCAGCGTTTCCCATGCTTACATCCTTTTCGCCTAGAATTTTTTTTATTTTATTAAGAGAGCATCTCTTATCACCTGCTATTAAACATAACAAGAAAGAGTTTTTTGTTCTTAAAAACAAACTTTTAATTATTGAACCAACTTCAGTGTCAAGACTTCTTGCTGCATCTTCGGCTGTTCTTGCGGAACTATTTAAAACTTGTACTTTTAAAGTGGTATCAAAGTCGTTTAACACTTTAATAACTCTTTTTACCGATTCTTTATCTAATAAATTTTCCATTCAACTATTAATTGTAACAAATTGTGAATTGATAATTTCATAATCAATGCCATTTATCTATGTGAGAAATGCATAGGTGATATCGCAATAATAGGCAATATTAATTTATAATTTTTTGGTATTAAAAATTCAAAAAATCTTGTAGGAGAAAAGAAAGTATGAGTTCAAACCAAGTTTTAAAATTTATAAAAGACAAGGAAATTGAGTATGTAGACTTAAGGTTTACAGACCCAAGAGGAAAATTACAGCATTTAACTATGGACGCAACAACAGTTGATGATGAAATGTTAAATGAAGGTGTTTTTTTTGATGGCTCTTCGATAGCAGGATGGAAAGCTATTAATGAGTCCGACATGATTTTAAGACCTGATGTAACAAGAAAAATTATTGATCCATATACATCTCATAATACGCTTATTCTATTTTGTGATATTTTAGATGCTGTAAAAAAGAATTCTTATGAAAGAGATCCTAGGGGAATAGCAAAGAAAGCTGAAACTTATTTAAAATCTACAGGCATAGGTGACAAAGCTTATTTTGGACCAGAGCCAGAATTTTTTGTTTTTGATAGTGTTCGTTACAAAAATGATATGAATGAAACAAGTTTTTCAATAGATAGTAATGAGGGTCCTTATAATACAGGAAAAAAATATGAAAATGGTAACAAAGCCCATAGACCAGGAATTAAAGGTGGATATTTTCCAGTGCCTCCTGTTGATAGTGCTCAGGACATGCGTGGAGAATACATGAAAGGATTAAGAGATGTTGGAATTACTGTTGAAAAACATCACCATGAAGTTGCTCCGAGCCAACATGAGCTTGGTATGTTATTCGGTACTTTGGTAAACCAAGCTGATAACGTTCAACTTTACAAATATGTTGTACATATGGTTTCTCAATCATTTGGTAAAACAGCAACATTTATGCCTAAACCAGTTAAAGGAGACAATGGTTCAGGGATGCATACTCATCAATCTATCTGGAAAGGTAAAACACCAGTTTTTTCTGGAAATAAATATTCTGGACTATCTGATACTGCTTTGCATTATATTGGTGGAATTTTAAAACATGCTAAAGCAATTAATGCTTTTTCAAATGCGACTACAAATAGTTATAAAAGATTAATTCCAGGATTTGAAGCACCTGTATTACTTGCATATTCCGCAAGAAACAGATCTGCTTCATGTAGAATTCCTATTACCTTAAATAAAAAAGGAGCTAGATGTGAAATTAGATTTCCTGATGCATCGGGAAACCCATATTTAACTTTCGCTGCAATGTTAATGGCAGGTTTAGATGGAATAAAAAAAAAAATTAATCCAGGTAAATCACTTGATAAAGATTTATATGCCTTGTCAGAAGATGAAATAAAAAACATACCTACTGTTTGCGGATCTTTAAGAGAGGCCATGGAAGCTTTAGATACTGATAGAAATTTTTTAAAACAAGGAGGAGTTTTTACAGATGATCAAATTGATGCTTATATTGCTTTAAAATTTGAAGAAATACATAACTTTGAGCATACCCCTCATCCAATTGAATTTGATATGTATTATAGCTGCTAAGAATTTATTTTTTACTTTTTAAAATCTTGTCGTCAGCTAATTTATTTTTATTCTCACCTTCTTTAATTGTATACTCTAAAGTGCCGTGAGCGCCAGCTTCTACTGCTTTACGTTGAGTTCTAAAAAGAACCTTTTCCTTCTTGCTTTGAGCTAGTTTATTTGAGTGTTTTTCTAAATGTTTAGTATCTCTCATAATTGAGATTATACCTTAAAAGATTCTCCACATCCACATCTTTCAGTTTCGTTAGGATTTTTAAATATAAATGATGATGAAAATTGATCTTTTTTATAGTCCATTTCAGTACCAAGAAGGTACATTATAGCCCCTGGATCAACAAATACTTTAACACCCTTGTCCTCTATAACTTCATCATTTGGATTAATTTCTTTTGCGTACTCCATTATATAAGACATTCCAGCACAACCACCAGATTTTACACCCACTCTAACTCCAAGCGAATTTTTTTCATCAATAGACATTATTTCTTTAATTCTTTGTGCTGCTTGGTCTGTTAATGTTATTAATTGTTTCATCAAATATTTAATTCAAGTTTTGCCGCTTCTGACATCATTGATTTGTCCCAAGGAGGATCCCAAACCAAATCAAGTTTAACATTATCAACTTCTTTAATGTCCATTATACTATCTTTTACTTCAGTCGGCAAACTTTCAGCTACTGGGCAATTAGGTGAAGTTAGTGTCATTTTTACTATAACATTTTTCTCTTGTACTGAAATATCATAAATTAACCCTAGTTCATAAATATTTACAGGTATTTCTGGATCATAAATCTTCTTAATCTCCTCAATAACTTTTTCTTTTAAATCCATTAAGTGTCCATTTTTTCGGTATTTATTTCATCTTTACTATTATTTATAGCTGAAGTTAAAGTATGCCAAGATAAAGTAGCACATTTAACTCTCATCGGATATTTTTTTACACCTGATAAGCACATAAGTTTAGTTTTATCTTCTTCATTTATATTTTTTGAACTCAACTCCGGTTTTTCTTTAATCATATCTAGAAAATCAGAAATAATTTCTTTAACTTCAGTTTCATCTTTACCTTTAACTAGATCTGTCATTATTGATGCCGAAGCCATTGAAATAGCACAACCACTACCTTCAAAAGAAATATCTTCAACTTTATTATTATTGTTAATATTTAAATATATATGTACTTTGTCACCACACAATGGGTTATGACCTGTGGCGTCATTATTAAAATTTTCTATTTTTTTTAAATTTCGAGGATTCTTTCCATGGTCTAAAATAATTTCTTGATAAAGTTCTTTTAAGTTCATTTTAAATTAAAAATTTTTTTACATTTGTTTATTGATAAATTTAATTTGTCTATATCATCTGTTGTATTATAAATTCCTAATGAAGCTCTAGCAGTAGAGGTAAGGCCTAGTTTATCATGAAGTATTTGGCAACAATGATGTCCCGCTCTTATTGCTACCCCATCTTCATCTAAAATGGTTGCTATATCATGGGGATGAATTCCATCTATTGTAAATGATAAGACTGCTCCCTTTTTTTTAGGGTTTCCAACCAATTTTACTGAATTGTTTTTTCTTAATATTTCTTCTCCATAATCCATCAATTGTTTTTCATGTTGCATAATATTATGAATTCCAATTTTTTCTAAAAATTTAATTGACTCATCAAATGCGATAACTTGAGCTGTAGCCATAGTACCTGCTTCATATTTATTAGGCAAGTCTCCATAAGAAATACCATCCTTTTTAACCTGGCCTATCATTCCTCCTCCACCTTGATACGGAGGCAAATCCTCTAACCATTTTTTTTTGGCATAAAGAATTCCCAGACCAGTAGGTCCATACATTTTGTGACATGAAATAGCATAAAAATCACAGTCCAAATCTTGCATATCTAGTTTGAGATGAGGTGCACTTTGACAACCGTCAACTAAAACAGGAATCTTTTTTGAATGAGCCAATTCAGTAATTTCTTTAACAGGTAAAATTGCACCAGTTACATTTGATAAGTGAGTAAATGCAATTAATTTTGTTTTATTTGTAATTTTTTTTTCAATGCTTTCAATTGTTATTTCACCATCATTATTAACTTCTGCAAATTTAATTTTAATTCCTTTTTCTTTTCTTAAAAAGTGCCAAGGCACATAATTTGAGTGATGCTCCAGTTCAGTTATAAGAATCTCGTCACCTTCTTTTAAATATTTTTGACCAAATGTATTTGCTACAAGATTGATAGCTTCTGTTGCACCTTTTGTAAAAACTATTTCATTTTTATCTTTAGCATTAATATATTTTTGAACAGATGATCTAGTTTTTTCATAAAGATTTGTTGCAGCAACTGCTAAATAATGAACGCTTCTTCCAACATTTGAAAACTCTTTAGTATAAAAATCATAAATTCTATTAATTACAACCAAAGGTTTTTGAGATGAATTTGCACTATCTAAATAAACAAGGTCGTTATTATGTATCTTGCTATTAAATATTGGAAACTCTTTTTTTATATTATCTATATTCATTTAATAAAATTGATAACCTTTTTGAAAAATATTTTTTAATTTTTTCGCTTGTAATTGTTTCGATAACATCTTCTAAAAAACCTTTAATTAGTAATTTTCTAGCGTCAGAACGACTTAACCCTCTTGACATTAAATAAAAAATTGCATTTTCATCAAGATTACCTGAAGTGGAACCATGAGAACATTTTACATCATCAGCATATATTTCAAGCTCAGGTTTTGAGTCAAATTCACTATTTTGATCCAAAATTATAGCTTTGCTTAATTGATATCCATCTGTTTTTTGAGCATGTGAATCCACATAAATTTTGCCTTGAAAAATTGATTTGCTATTTTTATCAAGTACAGATTTTACTTTTTGATAACTTTTTGTACTCTCTCCAATGTGTTTAGTAAATGTCTTAATTTCATGTTCTTCATTATTATTTGCCAAAATACATCCATTAATAAATCCAGAACTATAATTTTCTTTTAAAAAACAAAAAACATCATTTTTAAAAAACTCATTATTACAAGTCAAAATAAAATTTTCAAAAACACCGTTTTCTAAAACAGTGGCATCATTTAAATTATAGTTTAAATCTTGGTTATTAAGGTGATTTATTTGAAATAATTTAAGTACAGCATATTTTTCAACATGAAAAAAATTAGAAGTGTTTAAGAATATTGGTTCCGAATTTAAATTAATATTATTATTTACAAGTTCTAAATTTGCATTTTTTTCAACATTTATAATCAATTTGTGATTAAAAAAGTTGTTATTTTTATTAGCTTTAAAGACATTGTATACAATTAGCGGTTTTTGAAAACTATACCCTTCTTTAACATTTAATAACAAACCATCAGTAAAAAATGCATTATTAAGCAAATTTAAAGAATTGTTTCCACTTGCTTTATAGGCGGGACCATTTTTTAAAAAATCAAAAACAATTTTATCCTCATTTTCATATTCAAAAGAATGTTTATTATAAAAACCGTTAACAAACACAATTTTATTATGCTCAAATTCAGTAATAAAATTATTAAACTCTAATTCAATTTTTTCCTCTAAATTTACTCTTATATTTTTAAATTTACTTATAATTTTATTAAAATTAGAAAACTTCCAATCTTCCAAGCTCTTACCAGGAAAACCTATTTTGGCAAAAGCATTAAAGTTGTCTAATCTAGTATGTACAATTTTATCTTTAATAGAAATTTTTTTGTTAAATTTATCAAAAGTATTTTTTAATTCTTCTATCATATTTTTTCATAACCTGCTTTTTCTAATTCTAGAGCAAGATCACTACAACCTGTTTTTGCTATTTTGCCTTGCATTAGAACGTGAACAAAATCAGGTTTGATATAATCAAGTAATCTTTGATAGTGGGTAATAATCAAAAATGATCTTTTTTTATCTCTTAATGAGTTAACTCCATTAGCTACAATTTTTAATGCATCAATGTCTAATCCAGAATCTGTTTCATCAAGAATAACCATGTTTGGTTCATATAAAGACATTTGAAGTATTTCATTTTTTTTTTTTTCACCTCCAGAAAATCCTACATTTAATTGTCTATTTAAAATTTTCTCATCTATTTTTAATTCAGCGGCTTTTAATTTAATAATTTTTAAAAATTCCAAAGCATCAAGTTCTTTTTTACCATTTGATTTTCTTATTGCATTTAAAGAAGTTTTTAAAAAGTTTGATGTATTTACTCCTGGAATCTCTAAAGGATATTGAAAAGCTAAAAATAAACCATTGTGAGCCCTCTCTTCAATTTCTAATTTAAATAAATCTTTATCTTGATAAGTTATACTTCCAGAAATTTCATATCCTTTTTTTCCTGATAGAATATTTGCTAATGTACTTTTTCCAGATCCATTAGGTCCCATGATTGCATGAATTTCACCTGCTTTAACATTTAAATTTAGTCCGTTTAAAATTTGCTTATTTTCAATTTTCGCAGATAAATTGTTAATCTTAAGCATTACCCCACGCTCCCCTCTAAGCTTATTCCTACTAGTTTTTGCGCTTCTACTGCAAATTCCATTGGTAGTTGCTGTAAAACATCTTTACAAAAACCATTTACAATTAAACTCACCGCCTCTTCTTGATTCAAGCCTCTTTGATTACAATAAAACAATTGTTCTTCACTAATTTTAGATGTTGTGGCCTCATGTTCAATATTGGAAGAAGAATTTTTATTTTTAATATATGGTATTGTATGAGCGCCGCACTTACTTCCCATTAATAAAGAATCGCATTGTGTATAATTTCTTGCATTTTCTGCTTTTCTGTTAATATCAACTAATCCTCTATATGTATTATCAGCAAAACCAGCAGATATTCCTTTGGAAATAATTTTACTTTTCGTATTTTTTCCTAAATGAATCATTTTTGTTCCAGTATCAGCTTTTTGATAATTATTTGTTATAGCAATAGAATAAAATTCTCCGACGGAATTATCTCCTTGCAATATACAGCTTGGATATTTCCAAGTTATTGCCGAACCTGTCTCTACTTGTGTCCATGATATTTTTGAATTTTTTCCTCTACATGCTCCCCTTTTAGTTACGAAATTGTATATTCCTCCTTTTCCATCTTTATCTCCGGGATACCAATTTTGAACTGTTGAATACTTAATTTCAGCATTATCCAGAGCAATTAATTCTACATTTGCAGCATGTAATTGATTTTCATCTCTCATAGGAGCTGTACAACCTTCTAGATAACTTACATAACTTCCTTCATCTGCTATTATCAAAGTTCTCTCAAATTGTCCTGTTTCAGACGCATTAATTCTAAAATAAGTAGATAGTTCCATTGGACATCTAACATTTTTTGGTATGTAAACAAATGATCCGTCAGTAAATACTGCTGAATTTAGAGTGGCAAAATAGTGGTCGGTTAAAGGAATTACAGAACCTAAATATTTTTTTACTAAATCAGGATGTTTTTGAATTGCTTCAGATATAGGACAAAAAATTATTCCTTTTTCAGTTAGTTTTTCTTTAAAAGTCGTTGCAACAGAAACTGAATCGAAAACTGCATCTACAGCAATATTATTTAATTTTTTCTGTTCCTGAAGCGGTATTCCAAGTTTTTTATAAGTTTCTAACAATTTAGGATCTAGATCTTCAAGATTCTTGGGTTTATCTTTCATACTTTTAGGAGCCGAGTAATAATAAAGATCTTGATAATTAATTTTAGGATATTTAGGTTTTTGCCAATCAGGCTCTGTTAACTTTTGAAGTCTATCATATGCTTTTAGCCTCCAATCTAACATCCATTTAGGTTCATTTTTAATTTTTGATATAAATTGAATAACTTTTTTATTTAAACCTTTTGGAGCTTTTACGTCCTCTATATCTGTTGAAAATCCATATTTATATTCCTTGATTTTTTCTAATTCCTTTTCTCTCATTTAAATTCTATTTTCTTGCTGTTCTTTTATTAGCTCACTTAAATTTTTCTTTTCAAAAAAATTATTGATATAAATTTCTAATTCATCCCAAAGATTGTGGGTGATGCATTTTGCTGATTTTCCATTACATCCTTTTTTGGACTCTCTTTTGCATCTAACTGTTTTAACCTTTTCGTCAACAGCTTTAAAAATTTCTGCTAATTTTATTTTCGAAGGATCTTTGGTTAAAATATACCCTCCATTTATTCCTCTAACACTATTTACAATATAATTTTTTTTTAACTTTAAGAAAATTTGCTCAAGATAAAGCAATGATATCCCTTGTCTTAGAGAAATATCTCTTAGTGATACAGGTTTTTGAGTTTTAAAAGCTGCCATATCGGCCAAAGCCATTACAGCATATCTACCACGACTGCTTAATTTCATATATTTCCTTTAATAACTGGCTTTTATATATATACCTGACTAAATTAGTCAAGTTTAGATTAAAAAAAAAAATGTAACAAATTGTCCACCACTTGTGATAAAGGTATTTTTTTTGATAACAATTATCAATATCATTTATGGATAATAAAATTTTTGACGTTTTTATTCCTGGGCCAGCTGGAAGATTGGAAGCAAAATATTACAAAAGTAAAAAAAATACTTCACCAATAGCATTAGTTTTACATCCACATCCGCAATATGGAGGAACAATGAATAATAAAGTTGTTGTTCATGCTTTTCAAACTTTTATGGAAAACGATTTTTCAGTTTGTAGGGTAAATTTTAGAGGAGTGGGAAAAAGTGATGGCGATTTTGATAATGGACAAGGAGAGTTAGCAGATGCAGCTGCAGCTTTAGATTGGTTGGAAAGAGAAAATTTTGATAATTCACAATGTTGGATATCAGGTTTTTCGTTTGGCTCATTAATTGCCATGCAATTGCTAATGAGAAGACCTGAAATAAATAGATTTGTCGTTATATCTCCTCAGCCAAATGTTTATGATTTTTCTTTTTTATCTCCATGTCCTACTTCTGGACTAACTATTTATGGAAAAAAAGACGAATTAGTACCATCAGAATATATTAATGAATTAAATAATAGACTGAGTCAACAAAAGGGAATAAAAGTAGATTTTCATTCTATAAATGATGCTAATCACTTTTTTACTAAATCAGAAGAAAATTTAACAAAAATAATGGACAAATATATTAAAAAAGAATCTGCTCTTTTTTAAAAATACCCACTTTTATTCCACCTTTAGTAGGTTTTTTACATCCTGTTGTTTTCGGAAATGAAATTGGCAAACCCAAATAAGATCTTATTGCAAGATATGCAAAAGCTTGTGATTCTACAAAATCACCGTCAATTCCATAATCATCTATAAGTTTTATTTTCTTATTATATTTTTTAAGTATATCAACTAAAAATTTATTTTTTCTTCCGCCTCCACATAAAATAATTTTTTCTCTTATTTTAGATTTTCGTTTAGATAAAAAAAAATTAATTAGTATGCTTGCAGTGTAATATGTTAGTGTGGCAGCACCATTTTTTAAAGACAATCCTTTAACAAATGAAATATCAAAATCATTAGTGTCGTATGATTTTTTTTCAGAAATTAAAATTTTATAAAACTTAAAATATTTATTTAAAATTTTTTTATTTAACTTTCCCGATCTTGCAATATTTCCATTTTCATCATATTTTTTTTTAGAATTTATTCTTATCCATTTATCTATCAAACACATTCCTGGACCTTCATCTTTTGCGAAAAACTCTCCATTATCTGCAATAGTTGTTCTATTTATTATTCCACCTATGTTTATAAAACTTGCAGGATTTAAATTAAATTTTTTTCCCAACATTTGATGAAAAACTGGTGTTAATGGCGCGCCCTCTCCTCCATTTCTTAGATCATTTTTCCTAAAATTATAAAGAACATTTTTTTTTATAATTTTTGATAACAATTTTCCGTTACCTAATTGTCTAGATATTTTTATTTTTGCATTGTGAAAAATTGTTTGTCCATGGAAACCTACAAAATCTAAATTTATTTCTGTTTTTTTTAAAATTTTATTGACCGAGTCAGCATGAAAAATTGTTATTTCTTTTTCAATTGATTTTATTTGTTTTTGATATTTTTTTAGGTCATTTACGTTCTTTATTTTACTTCTAATATCTGTTAAATTTTTAAAAATTCTTTTTGGGTATTCAAAATATCTATCTATTATTGGTTTATATTGATCCTTTCCATCAGATTTAATAATTGAAGCATCGACTCCATCCATGGATGTTCCGCTCATTAAACCTAGGCTATAATAACTTTTGCTCATATATATTTTTTAATTAATTTAAATCTTGTATATTGATACTACATTGTTTTATAAAAAAAATATGAAAGATTCATACCTATCTGAGTTTAAAAAAAGAGAATATTTTAATCAATGTACTAATTCTGATGAGTTAGAAAAATTGATGAATCAAAAGAAAATAAAAGCATATATTGGATTTGATTGTACTGCACCTAGTTTGCATGTTGGTAGTTTGCTTCAAATAATGTGTTTAAGATTACTACAAAAACATGGTCATCAACCTATAGTATTATTAGGAGGTGGAACAACTCGAATTGGTGATCCTTCTGGAAAGGATGAAACCAGAAAAATTTTGTCGGAAAAAGAAATAGAAAGAAATATTAAAAATATCCAAAAAATATTTAAAATATATTTAAAAACTTCTAATCCTAAAACTAAACCAATTTTCGTAAATAATTACAAATGGCTGGGCAAATTAAATTATATTAAATTTTTAAGAGAAATAGGCAAACATTTTACCATCAACAAAATGTTAAACTTTGAAAGTGTTAAATTGAGACTGGAAAGAGAACAATCTCTAAGTTACATGGAATTTAATTATATGATTCTTCAAGCATATGATTTTTTAGAGCTTAATAAAAATAAAAATTGCTTGATGCAAATAGGAGGTTCTGATCAATGGGGAAATATAGTAAATGGTGTAGATCTTATTAAAAGACATTCTGGTAAGCAAGTTTTCGGACTAACTACACCTTTAATTACTTTAGCTTCAGGATCCAAAATGGGTAAAACAGAAAAAGGAGCTGTGTGGTTGGAGAAAAAATTTTTATCTCCATATGACTATTGGCAATATTGGAGAAATACAGATGACAGATATGTGATAAAATTTCTTAAAATGTATACAGATTTATCATTAGAAAAAATTGAAGAAATAAAAAATAAAGATATTAATGAGTTAAAAAAAATATTAGCAAGTGAATGTACAAAAATGCTTCACGGAGTTAACGAAGCAAAATTATCAGAAAAAACAGCAATTCAAACGTTTAGTGAAAAATCTACTGGTGATGGATTGCCTGTAATTCAAATAAAACAGTCTGAAATTGAAAAAAATTTAGATATTATAAATCTTATTTTATTATCAAAACTTGAAAATTCTAAAAGTGAAATTAGACGAATTATAAGAAATAAAGGTGTTAAAATAAATAATTCTACAATAGAAGATGAAAAATTATTAATTTTAAATAGTTTCTTCGAAAAAGATAAAAGTTTTAAACTTTCGTTAGGAAAGAAAAGGCATGTCAAAGTTAAATTAATTTAACTATTTTCTTTTAAAGAAAGTTTACTTCTTGTTTTTTCTATATGGGATTTTAAGTAAATCTTAGTTCTCATTATTTCTATGTGAGATTCCAGGTATCCTCTAATCTTTTTCTCTTTCCTTTTTCCATTAACATAAGTGGAAACATGTTCTTCGGGTGTCTTTCCAGTTGTATGCTTTATCACAATATTACTTCCGTAAGAATAACCAGCTTGAAGTACATTTCCTGTGCTACCAACAGTAATTGCAGGTCCTATTAATGCAGTTGACTGAGCACAACCATTTAAAAATAAAATAGCAAATAATACTAATAATTTTTTCTTCATTCCCAATCCCTAGTGTAGTTTTAATGAAAAATTTTATTCAACTCAAGAGCGATTTAACACCTAAATAGCGTCCATTTTAGTAAATAATAAAAAAAAAAATTAGATAATTTGTACTTGATTTGGTTATTAAAGCTGAAATTATTATCCTATGGCACAAAAAGACGTTGGAAATAAAATACCTATTTACAAACTTAAAACTACAGATGAAGTAATGAAATACTATGACGATTGGGGCATAGAAAATAAGTACGACAAAGATATGGAGGACTGGAATTATACCGGTCCAAAAGAAACTTCAAAAATATTTGCAAAGCATGCAGGCAACAAAAGTATTAATATTTTTGACGCTGGATGTGGTACTGGTTTAGTTGGAGTAGAGTTAACAAAATATGGTTTTATAAATTTTTATGGAGCAGATCTATCTCAAAAACTTTTAAATCTAGTGCCTAATGGACTATATAAATCTCTAGATAAAATAGATTTAAATAAACCAATTAATATAAAAAATAATACATATGATGCGGTAATGTGTGTTGGAACTTTTACCTTTGGTCATGTAAAACCAAAAGCATTAGATGAATTTATAAGAATCACTAAAAATAACGGACTAATTTGTTTTACAATCAACGAAGGTATTTATGAAGAATATGGTTTCGACAAAAAAATTGATCAGTTAAATAATGATAAATTTTGGAAAGAGATAGAATTTTTTAAATCAGATTATATAGCTAGCAAAGATGTTAATGCCTGGTTGGGTCTTTACAAGGTAGTAAAATAAGATTCATTTTTGCTATATAGCCTTATAACCATCTTCTAAACTAGCATCTGAAATACT
>CACDEK010000015.1 GCA_902551735.1 uncultured Pelagibacteraceae bacterium
TAAATATTTTTTCAAAAAAACTAAATCCTTGATATTGCAAATCGTATTTACTTTTATCTTTTCTCTCATTTAAACCAAAATATATAATAATATACTTTGGTTTAAAATTATCTAATTTTGCAAACCAATTATCAAAATTCCAAATATGACCAACTGATGACTGTCCATCAATACCAGCATTAACTACATCTAATTTTTTGCCAAGATTTGTATTAATTTTTTTCTCTAGTCTTTCGGTCCAAGTGTCTTCAAAATTTAAGTATCTTTCATCTGTAGTGCTACCTCCTAAAACTAAAATATCAATGTCGTCAATATTTTTTTCTCTTCCTCTAAATCCATATTCATCTTTAAAATATTTAATATCATTATAAGGTTCGTAAAGGCTATTTTTAAAAGTGTATTCCTTATTGCACAATAAATAATTACAGTTTAATTTATTTTTAAAAAACAATGTTCCAGAAAAAATTTCTATCAAGGTATATAAAAATACAAAAACAATTAAATTGATAAATACAATTTTTAAATAATATAAAATTTTCACTTGCTGCTCTTATTTTTTTGATCTCTATATAAATAAGTAAAAAACATTAATATTAATATTAAAGCAAAACCAGCATTAAAATAACCTGCACCTTTAATCATTTGCGTAAGGATTATTGGTAAAAAAAATAATTTTTTTTCTAAACCGATTTTTCGATCAATTAAATATAAAAAAATAAATATAAAATAAAATATAGATAGATATCCAAATTCAACAATTATCTTATTAAAATTGTTAACACCTCCTTTTCTATTATAGTTATATATAAGTTTCATTCGGTCGTTAAATTTTCCACCTACCAAATACTCTTCATCTTGTAATTTCATGTATGCATCATATCCATCAGAATACCTATTCATGCCCCATCCAAAAGGCCTAATACTTAAGGAATATTTTGTAATTAAAAGAGATCTAAAAAATACTGCAGAGGAAGCTGATCCTGAGAGAATATCTACACAGTCAGGTTCGCAATTTTTTTCTTGAAGTTCAGGATTTATTATTGAATTAACTTTTTTATCATTTTTAAAAAGAAAATTTTTGGTAAATTCTGTAACTTTTTTGCTTATAAAGTTTACTTGATCATATTCTGGGATAAATCTTATCTTACATTGTTTATCATTTAAAATTATTGCTATAAAACTAAAAAATATTAAAATAAAACCTATTAAAGTTTTCTTTGGTATATATCTGAAATTGAATAAAGTTATTACAAATATACTTATTATTGTTCCAACTAATAATGTAGTTGAGGACTTTATTAAACAAATAATTAAAAATAAGACCGCACAAAAAGCAAATAGTTTATTTTTTTGTTTAACAGTTATTTTGTAAATAGAATAAATTATTATAGCAGGAGCTGTCATGCCTAAATGTGAATTTTCATTAAATAATATATGTTTAAAAGATAAATTATAATCAGATAATCTTACATTTATTGATTGATGTCTTTCCAAAGGATAGTTGAAATAATTTTTTACAATACCACAAAAATAAGGAGCATCATATTCATAATTAATTAAACTAATAAAAGATGCTATTACAAATATTATTATCCAAATATAAATTATCAGATCTAAATTTTCAGTTATTTTATCGAAGTTAAAATAAGATATAAAATAAATTAATAAAAAAAATATAAGTCCATAAAAAGTTGATATTTGAATACTTTGTTCTAATAATAATTGATTGATTAGTACGTGAAAAATAAATAGGAAAGAAATTAAAAAAAAATTAATATAAAAAAAAAAATTTTTATTTTTTATCTTATTTACTATTAAAAATATTGTAGGAAAAATTAGCAAAAGAATCCAATATCTAAAATTTAATAATGGATTTTCTAAAAAAGGTTTTCCTTCCACATTATTAAAATCCCACAAAAAAATAAAGCAAACTATTGCAAAGGAAATAAATAAATTATAGATAGTTTTATTATCAACTAGATTTTTCATTTTTTAGAAGTTTAAAATATATATAAAAACTAAGTGGATAAAAACTTATAATATTTAGCCAATTATTAAAAAAGTTACCAGTTGTTGTCAATGGCCATAAAATTATAAAAAAATTTGCAAATAAACAAATTTCTAAATTCGAAAATGATCTTTTTCCAAAAAAAACTAAATTATAAGTATGCTTACAAATAATATATAAAATATAAAGAAATAAGGAAAAAACATAAATAAAACCTACAATACCTGTTTCAGCTAATAGTTGGAGATAAGTATTATGCGGATGTGTATTACATGAATTTACATAAGTATTTATTCTATCTTGAGATTTGAGTGGCTTTAATTTAAGAAACCAATCTTTATTAATATATTGTTTTCCTTCTTTATAATTTAAATCTAATATTTTACCTTCTTTTTTCGAAAGAAACTCATATTTTTTCTCATCACCTGAAAAATGATATAAAAATAATTTATCCCCAAAATCAATTATATCGCCTTTTTTTACATAAATTTTATCAATTTTAATATTTCTTATTTCTTTCCAACTAAATGCAATTGTAAGTAAAGTGTTATCTATAACAATAGGTCTTTCGGGATAATAACTAACATAATCTGGATCATCACAATAATACCTATATGATTTCGGTCCTAATCCTAATATTGGATTTGCTTTAAACATTTTTAAAGCAGTATTAAACATTGGCCCATACGATCTTAATATAATTTTTTGATTTTTGGTGCCAAAAACATGATCTTTAAATTGAACGATATATCTATCAAATATGTTATGATAAAATATAAACACAAATGTTATAAGCGATAAGAATGTTATTAAAAAAAGTATTTTTGTCCGTATATTTATGTCAATTAAAATTCCAATTACAAATATAAATATTATCATTAATATAAATGAGGCTCTTTCTCCAGAAAGACAAATTAATAAAAAACTAAATAAAATTAATATTAAATTTAAATAAAAAATATTCCCAATTTTATTTTTTAAAAATAATGTTAAAACAAGTAAAACTGGAATAATTCTTAATATATAACTGCCTAAAATTAAATCATCATTAAAAAATCCCGACAATCTATCTCTTCTATATTTTGGAAATCCTAATATATTTTCTCCAGAAAAGAATTGAATATAACCATCAAATACCACAATAAAAATTGTTAATGACAAACAATAATATAAATATTTTATATTTATTTCACTTTTTTTTAAAATTTCAGCTGCGCCAAAAGCAAATAAAATAAATCTTATATAAGAAAATACATTTAGTGCTGATGAAGAAAAAATTTCAGAGTTAATCAATGATACTATTAAAATAAGATAAAAAGAAGTTAATAAAACAAATAAAATATTTTTAAATATTGAATATTTTTTAGATTTATAAATTTCAATTATAAAAAAAATTGAAATAATATTAATAATAATTTCAGAGATTAAAGGTCCTGTAATAAGTGCAGCAGGTAAAAGTGATAATAATAGTAATTGAAAATTATTAATCCACAAACTTTTAGATACAGTCATTATTTTTAAACATTATTATTTGGTTTAGTAAAAAATTGCTTTAATCGATCTTTTAACTTAAAATATACAAGTTTAATTATATCAAAATATTTTTTTTCAATACCAAGTATTTTAAATATAGTTAAATTTTGTTTAATAATATTTGATATATTTTTATTTGAAGCCCCTCCATATCTCATTGTTACTAATATTTTGTTTACATATTTTGAACTAACTTGGTTTTTTTCTAATAATCTAAACATTAATTCGAAATCAGATGAGTTACCAAATTCTATTCTATAATTACCAAACTTTTCATAAATTTTTTTTTTTACAAAAAAACTTGGATGAGGAGGACTCCACCCTAAATAAAATAATCCTTTTGTAAAATTATTTGATTTCCAATATCTAAATATTTTATCTCTATTTGATTTTTTAACATATACCAAGTTTCCATAAACAACGTCAACTTCTGAAGTTTGAAAACTATTAATTACATTGGTCAATGTATTTTTATCAGAAAAAAAATCATCGGAATGCAATACAGATATTATTTCTCCTTGTGAATTTGATATTCCTTTATTTATTGCGTCAAATATTCCTTTATCTTTCTCACAAATTATTCTTATTTTATTATTGTTATATTTTTTTACTAGATTAACTGTATTGTCAGAGGATTCATTATCTATAATGATCTGTTCCCAGTCGTGATGTGTTTGAAATAATATAGAATTTATATTTTCTTCTATAGTATTTTTACTATTAAAAGTTGGTGTTATAATTGATATTTTCAAAATGTCTCAGTATCAGTTGTTTTTATAAATAAATAACTATTTTTCATTTCTAGTAAATAATTTTTTTTTGGTTTATTTACGCAAATACCTTTAAAGTCTGCACACATCCAATTTTTACTTTTAAAAATTTCAAAATCATTACTTTCTGCTATTTTTAATATCTGTGTATAATTAAAAAGTTTATTGTATGGTTGAATTAAATTTTTTAACTCAAAATATTTATAATTTTTATAAACTAATAATAAATTTAAGATTAAAATTATTGGTATAAACATATCAAATTTAATTTTTTTGAAAATATTAAATTTGACTAATAATAGAGACAAAAATAAACATGGAAAAAAAATTAATATACCCCAACCAAATCTGATTTCTGGTGCCTGAAACCAAATAAAAAAATTTAAAGAATAAATTGCAAAGGCATAATAAAATAATTTGTCAATTTTAAAATTTTTATTTTTTAAAAAAAAAAATAATTTTAATAGAAAATAAAGTATAATTGAAAACAAAAAAATAAAAAAACTTATTTTTAAAAAAGCATCTTGGAAAAAATATTCTTTTACCCATGGTAAAAACCAATCATTGCTATGAATAGTATAGTCGAAATTTGTATATTTTTCCCTGAGAGGAGTATCTCTTGCAAAACTTTTGGTTTGATTTAAATAGAATGAAACTTGTTCTTTTGATAATGACCATGAAGTATTTACGCAGGTCATTTTGAATGGAAATAAAAGACAAGAACTAAGAATAAAATTTCTTAAGATCCAAAAAACACCAAGAAAAATACTTAAAAATGTTACACTGTTAAACAAAGTAGAAATTTTTTTTTTACAAACAAATAAAGCTACAACAGGGAAAATTATAGCACCTATATAAGTAAGTTTAATTAATGGACAAATTATTGAGCTTAAAACTAATAAGTAATATTCATTTTTGTTTTTAGTCTCTAAATATTTTAAAAAAATATACCCAGTAATGATAAAAAAGATCATTCCAATAGTATCAACTTCTGGATTTCCAAGATGATTGAAAATAATTCCATTGCGAAAAGGATGAACAAAACTAAAAAAAAGTAAAAAACTTAATGATAAAAATAAGGTAACATAACTTATTTTAAAATTTTTGTTGGAATTTATTATTTCTAATAAAATAAATGAAAATGGAATAAAACCTAATGTATATAATGTATTAAAACCCTTATATTGAAAACTTAACACTGATAAAAAAATATGCCACACTGAATTTAATGCGTAATGCCAATCTAAAATAGCTAATCCAAATGAAATTTTGTAATCATGAACCCAATTAATTGTCTGTAAATGATAAACTGGAGAGTCTGCATTATTACCATTCCAATAAGTAAAAAAAGAAAATACAAATAAAAAAAATAACAATCCAATATAATTAATTAAAATTTTTTTTTTAAATATTGATATTATGAATAGAATTATACCTGATATAGATAAAAAAAATTTTATACTATTAAGAGGTAAAAAAAAATTAAATAATATACTAATTAATATTAAAAAAAAAACTCCATATAAAAAGTCCAAATTTTTTACAGAAGAATTTTCAGCGCCCAAAAAGATTATTTTAAAAAAATACGAATATCCCAATATAATCAAAGATATCAAAAAATTAGCTACAAGAGATATTAACATTATCTATTTTATTTTAGTGATTGTCCTTTTAAAATCTTTATTTCTTTTTCAGTGCTCCCATCAACCCAGCACTTAATTTTATCTCTACTTTTTAAGTATTTTTGATAAAAACCTTCTTCTAAATTTATATGAAAACTAGCAGATATTGCATTTTTAGGCGCACAATACTCACTTTCTAAATATATAATTTTAATAGGAGAAACAAAAATTAACCATGATAATAAATTTCCTGCACAAATTAAGTAAATAAATTTTTTGTTATTTAAACTAAAAATTATAAAACTTATTATAACTAAAAATAATTGAAGATAAGAAAACTCTGCAGGAATCCAAAAAAAAATTAATAAATTGGCTAAACATAGTAGTAATAAAACTTTAATATTTTTTATATATTTAATTACTCGAAATTCTTTAAATAAGAAAAACAATAAAATGAATGAACTAATATAACCTATTGAAATGTAAACTTTGTATAAAAATCTAGCTAAAAGACCAATCAAACCTTGATCAGTTGGTCTCCCCGCTGTTAACCATGATAAACCAAAACTGTTATCAAACCATATTGGTAAGTAAAATAAACCTCCAAATATAAATGAAGCAACAAATAAACTCATTCTTCTTCTAAACGAAATTTTTTCATTAAATTCGTAGAACAAAATTATTATCAATACAAAAAGGACATAGTTTATTCTTGCACCTATACATAAACCAAAAAATAAAATTGATAATTCAAATAATTTCTTATTTAAAAAAAAGACTCCACATGAAAAGAAAAAAAAAGCCCAAGAATAATCCACAGGTTCTAAGTTATCAAAAAATAATATAGGACTTGTTAAACAAATAAAAATAAATAAATTTATTTTTATTAAAGATTTATTCTGATTAAATGAAAGGTAAAAAATTAACAAACCAAATAACAAAAAAAAATATGTGGCTAGATTTGCAGCAAAACTTCCAAGAAAATAAGACAAAAATCCAATTCCTAACTCCGCAACTGGATTTCCAGTAAATCTTGATGAAACAAAACGTCCGCCATTTAATTTAGCCTCAAAAACATGTATCATTGGCAGAGTATCTTCATCTGATCCATAACCTCCAATGAAACAAAGATATATTCCAATAAAAACTATTACCGATAAAATTACAAAAATAATTTTATTTTCATTTTTAATTATAAAATCCATTAGTTAGTTTCTAACTTTTTTAAAATTTTTTCTTAAATCTTGATATGTTTCTAGAATTGCCTTATTTAAATTTATTTTTGGTTTCCATCCGTATTTTTTTGCGAGTGAGGTATCTAAAACTTTACTCATCATCCCATCCATTTTTTCATTATTATCAAACTTTATGTTTAAATTTACTTTAAGTATTTTTAATAATAACTTTGTATATTCTTTGATCGATTTTTCCTTTGAAGTACCAATATTAATTAAATGATGATTAACTTTTTTATTCATAAAATATAATACTGCATCTGCCAAATCATCAACATAAATAACTTCCCTTTTGGGTTTGCCTGTACCCCATAAAAAAATTGAAGATTTTTTTTTAATTTGAGTTAGAAGTATTTTTTTAAGAATCGCGGGTATAAAATGAGAACTTTCTAAATTATAATTATCGCCTGGCCCAAAAGTGTTGGTTGGCATTAAACAAATATAATTCGTATTATATTGAGCATTGTAACTCTCACACATTTTAATACCAGCGATTTTTGCAATGGCGTAAGGTTCATTAGTTGGTTCCAAGGGTCCAGTTAATAAATATTTTTCTTTAATAGGTTTTCTACAATTAATTGGATAAACGCAACTTGAGCCTAAAAAAATAATTTTTTTTATTCCATTCATGTAACTTCCATGTATAAGATTATTTTGTATTTCTAGATTTTCTCTTATAAAATTAGCTCTAAAAGTATTATTAGCTTTAATTCCACCCACTTTTGCAGCAGCAATAATTACAATTTTAGGTTTTTTTTTTTTTAAAAAAAAAAATACTTTTTTTTGATCTAATAAATTTAAATTTCTTTTATTAATCGTAATTATTTTTTTATAATTTTTTTTCTGCAACAACCTTAAAATAGCCGAACCAACCAATCCTGTGTGGCCAGCTAAAAAAATTTTATCTTTTTTTTTTATCATATTTTGTGAGAAAATTTAGATCTTCTTCCACCATTTCTTTAACTAATTGTTTTATATCAATTGTTGCTTGCCAGTTAAGTTCTTTTTTTGCTTTAGCTGGATTTCCAAGCAACGTGTCTACTTCGCTTGGACGATAATACTTTTTACTACATTCAATAATTACCTTTCCATTATTATTATACCCTTTTTCATGAATTCCTTTTCCTTTCCATTTTATTTTCATATTTAATTTTTTCAAAGTATAATTTATAAATTGTTTAACACTATATTGTTTCCCAGTCGCGATAACATAGTCACCAGGTTTTTTTTGTTGCATAATAAGCCATTGAGCTTTAACAAAATCTTTTGCATGTCCCCAATCTCTTTTTGCATTTAAATTTCCAAGTACTAGTTTTTTTTGCAAACCTAGTTTTATTTTGCAAAGGCCTAAGGTAATTTTTCTTGTTACAAAAGTTTCACCTCTTCTTGGACTTTCATGATTAAATAATATGCCATTACAGGCAAAAATATTGTAGGATTCTCTATAATTTTTTGTAATCCAGTGCGAAAAAACCTTTGCTACAGCATAAGGACTTCTAGGATAGAAAGGCGTTTTTTCTGACTGAGGGATTTGCTGTACTTTTCCAAACATTTCAGAAGTTCCTGCTTGATAAAATTTTGTTTTTTTTTCAAACCCTAAAAATCTAATACAATCTAATATTCTTAAGGTTCCTAAAGCATCCACATTTGAAGTATATTCAGGCATAGAGAAAGATACAGCCACATGAGACTGAGCTGCCAAATTATAAATTTCATCTGGTTTAACTTCACTAATAATTGATTGAATAGATAGTGAGTCTGACAAATCTCCATAATGTAAAAAAAAATTCTTTACATTTTTATCTTCATACAAATGATCAATTCTATCGGTATTTAATGAAGATGATTTACGTTTTACACCATGTACTACATATTTTTTCTTTAATAAAAGTTCAGCAAGGTAAGATCCATCTTGACCAGTTATTCCAAAAATAAGTGCTGTTTTCATTATTTTTAATTTTTAAATTAATAATACTAATTATTTGCTATAATAAATATATGAAAACGTCAAACCCATATCTAAAAAAGAATAACTATTCATATTTATTTGAATTTAATATTTACTTTCTTTTACTAATATCTAATTTTTTGGCTTATTCGGTGTATGCTGTTCTTTCTAAGTATAACATTTTATTAATAGAAATATTAATTAATATAAATTTTATAATTTTTTTTTATTTATATAAAAAAAATTTGAATGATAAAATATCCTTAAAAATAAGTTTTAATAATAGGGAAATAATTTTTTTTATAGGTTTATTACTTATACTTTTTTTTTTAATTTTTTCTGAATTAAAAGTACCTTTATTTATTGATGAATTAGCTTTTACAAGAAGAGGAACGAGAACAGCCCTTTTTTCATCTTTTTTTTTCTTACATATATTAGATATTGATTATTTAAAAACAATCCCATTAAAAATAGTTATACAATTTTTAAATCTTCTTCAGATATTTTTTATAGTATTAATTTTTTATTTTTTGAAAAAAAAACCCAATGTATTAAATTTAATATTTATACTTTTTATAACATTTATTTTAAGATATTTATTAAAGGATGGCGTTCATCATCCCCCTCTAAACCATTTATTTTCTACTATATTCATATCCTTTTTTGGCTTAAGTCACATTGTTATTAGAATGTCTTATTTTTTACCATTTTTAATTTTTTTATTTGTTTTATATAAACTGGTAAGAGAGTCATTTGATGAAAAAGTTTCAATGATTTTCATTTTAACTTTATCAACTTTTCCTTTATTATTTATTGCAAGCGTTTTTCCCGACCATTCTATTTGGTCTTGTTTCGTATTTACATATTTATTATTTTACGTCGTCATTAAAAAAAATATAGATTATAGATTTTGTATTCTAATAATTTCATTAGGCATCCTATTTAGAATATCAATTTTTTCAGCATTCATACTAATAGGCTTGTGTTTTATTGGGGATGTTTTGCATAAAAAATTTTTATTAATTGATAAAATAATTTATCTAATTAAAACTCAAAAAATACCTTTAATAATTTTAATTTTTTTACCACTTTTTTTTGTAAGTATTGTAGGAACTCCCGCTTTCGAAGGTGTTGATAATGTTAATTCTTTCAGTTATTTTTTGGAAGCTGTTAAATCAAAAATAATAATTTACTCTTTTATAAAACAAATACCTGTTTGGTATTATATATTTATTGGTTTTATTTTTTTTTTAAGAAGAAAAATTGCAATTTTAGTTTTTTTCATTTTCAATTTAATTATTTATTTTTCCGTTAATCCAGGACTTTGGGGACTTGCAAAGTATGTTCTAGAATATGGTATACCTTTTTTCTTATTAGGACACTTTATCTTTACTAAATTATTGATAGATAAAAAAAAAATATTCTTAGTTTATATTATAAATATTGCTATTGTTATTTTAAATATCAGTGATGTGCATAAATTTCCCAAATCTAATCTTTCAGCAGACGAAATATTTGAAACAGGGTTTTTTAAACCCAATAGAGATAAAGAAAAAAATACAAAATATATTTTAAAAATTCCTTATAGCTATGATAAAGCATTTAATTATATTGCAGAAAAAAAATCAAAAACAAATACTTTATTTTTAGGGACCACTTACGGTTTTCTCCCTCAAATTTTAGAAAATTATAGTTATAATGAATTGGTTGAGGTTATAGATTTAAAGGCGAATTTTGATAAAATCAGACAGGCTGATTATTCTATTTCAGAAAAAATTACAAAGATAAACGAAACTAATAAATTAAAAAAAGTAATAAGAGAATATTTTAATTTAATGAAAAAAGTAAATATAGTTAAAAACAAAGCTAAAACTTCAAAAATATCAGAAGAAGAAATAGAATATTTTTTGCAAATCAAAGAGATAAAAAATTTAAAATATTTATTATTAGCAAATTATGGAGATAGAAAAAAAATAAAAAATATTTTACTATTAAATGATTGGGTAATTGAGAAAGAATTTAAAGAAAATAATTATAGATCAACTCTAATTCTATTTAAAAATATCAACTAAAATTAAATATAGAAAAGATTTTAACTTTCGAAAAAGTTGGATGTAAAGACCAAGCGGAAAACATTAATAAAAATAGGTAAAATCTTATACTATTTATACTATGTCTTTTAAAGTTTATAGATAGTGCTCCAATTAAAATAATTAATGGAAAAGCTAAATTAATTAATCTTACAATATTTTTTCCGGTAATCACTGGTCCGCCCGCGTAAGCAACTAAAATTGTAAAAAAAACAACTAAAGAAATTAATATAAATATTTCTAAATTAATTTTATTTAAATAAAAATTTTTCTTTTCAATAATTAAATAACCAAATAAAGGTAATAAAATAATCAAGACAAACATATTATATTCTAAAAAAACTAAAAATGAATAATTTAATTTGAATAATGCAAATCTTTCAGAAAAAGAATAAATATTATTATACTCGCTGTAAAAATTTGCAAAAGATGTATTCAGTGAAAAGAATAATAAAAATAATACAATTGAAATTATCACATCTTTTATTTTTAAAACAGAATTTTTTTTAAAAATAAATTTTACAATAATTATACTTAACAAAATAAAAATAGAGTTTTGCCTAGAAAAAATAGATAGTAAAATTCCGATATAATAAAAAAATCTATTTTTTTTTAAAATTCCCAAAAATAATAACTGAACAGCATTTACAAAAATTAAGTCATTTATCATAGTTGGGCATGCCAAAAAATATCTGAATAAATATGGGTTAAAAATTAAAAATGATGTTAAAAAAAAAATATGGAAATTATTAATTTTAAGATAAGTAAGAATGTTAAAAAAAATTACGATAGCCATTATTGAAAAAATAAAGACAAAAATTCTAAATAATAGATAAAGTTCAATATTTATAATTTTTGCAGTTAATCCAATTAAAGCTGGAATTATAAAACGCCAAGCTTTATGATTTTGCAAAATATCAAATGGAATATTTGGAAAGTGATTGGCTATTAAATAATAATCGGCACCATCTCTTGCTCCAAAAATAAGACTTTGATTGTAAGAAAAATAATTATTTGTAATCAAAATAAATATAAATGATAAAATTAAAATTAATTTTAAATTTAAAAATTCATCAAATTTAGACATTTTTATATTTAATATATTTTCTTAAAAAAAGAATTTACTAAAAAAACTAAAAAAATTGTTATTATTATTGTACCAAACAAAAGGTATGATTGATGTGGTAAATATCCAAAATGGATTAACCTAAATGCTATTACTTGCCCTATTAAAGCTGAAAAAATCATATTATTGTAAGAAAATTTAAATGAACAATATTCGATTAATGATGCAATTAATGAGATAAAAAACATTAAAATAAAAAGCAAATAATATGAACCCCCATAAAACAAAAAAGCAATTATACCTGGAAGAGTATTTCCTTTAACATTTGAATATATTTCATATGAGCTGTCAAAGTTTTCTAGATTAAATGTGAGTTCGTAAAAGGTTGGTTTTTTTGGGTCCGCCCTTTCTTTAAAAGAATTTATTAAAAAAATTGGACTTAAAATTTCATTTTTTGATATAACTGCCATAATGCCATCAATACCAACCCATCTATTTATTAATAAATATAATATTTCTGAATTATGTTGTGATAATGTTGCATATTTCCTTTCTATCTTCTCACTACTTGGCATTTCCTTTTCTTTTTTAAACTTTTCTAATGTAAATTCTGCAGATTTTCCAACGTAAAAAAAATTTGCCCTAATATAATTTACTGATGATACAGAAACATAAAATAACACAAAAATTACTATAATTGATTTAATATAATAATTTATTTTATTTATATGTTTAATTTTTTTTGAAAATTTATAAATCCCATACAAAAGAGCGCAAGCATTAAAAACCATACCTCTGCTTAACATTGTCAGTGATGTTAAAAAAGTTTCAAAAAACATTAATAAAGAGCTAGAAAAGAAAAATTTCTTAAATGTGCTTGCTTCATAAAAAATAATAATAGCTGAAATTGTAGACATTCCAAATAATAATAACCATTTAAAAATTCCACTTAATAAAAAATTAATATCATAAACTGGCAGCAGTCCTTTTTGATAAATTTTATAATGAAAATTAAAAAAACCAATTAACATTATAAACAATATAAATATTGTCCAAATTTTAATTCTATTTTTTTTTAAAAAATTATTTTTTGGAAAATTAAAAATTATTTTTTTGGGATAGCTAAAAAAAAAATATTCTCTAAAGTAACCTGATAAAATAAATGCAATTATTCCAACTTGTGAAACAATTAGAGTTTTATTAAATGATTGATCTGTATAATTAAATAATCCTACTCCCTCTCTAAACAATCCGTCAGTTAAAGCAATTGTGCAGGTAAATTTAAACCAAAAACCCAACCATAATAACAAACTAAAAAATGTTTCAAAAAATAAAGAATTTTTTCTAAAAGCAAAAAAAATTAAAAAATTACTTACTATAGAAAAAGATACATATATTAATTTATTACCATTATAATTATTAATACCGAGATAAAAAAGAGTGATTATTACAAAAATTACAAATACTTTAAATGATTTAAAAAATACTTTATTTTCATTTTTTAATAAATGAGACATAAAACTATAAATTTATTTTGTTTTTTTCAGATATATTAAATGAGAATGAATAAGAAATCATAGCCATTATAGATGCTAATATGAAAGCAAAAGAAACAAAAATGGTGCCACCAAAATAATATAGCAAAGGAATTAAAAAGGTAATTGAAAGTCCATATAAAATATCTCTTTTGAATAAATACATTCTTTCTTCTATGGATTTTTGAATTTGTTTATGCCTCAAATACATGGCATAACTCATAAAATATGATCCAACTAGTGAAATAGAAATTGTGAAAATAATAAATTCTATACTTAGATAATTGATAGAGGTTTTATTATATAAAAGATATATTGAAAATCCAACTACCATCAAAATTATTGAGAACAATAAATAAGATATATTTTTTATTTTTTGTGGAATTGTAATTTTTTGCCTAATAAATGCAGGACCAATTACTGAATTAAAAAGAGTGCCTGGAAAAGAACCAATTGAAAAACAAGCAAAAAATATGCCTGCTAAAGATTTATCAAAAATATAATAAATCATTATCCTCCATGCAAAACTACTTATTATTATTGAAAATGAAGATAAAAAGGCAATTGTCTGAAGATTTAATTTAACCATAAATTTAAAATTTAAATCCACAAAATTCTTAAGTGATGTTAACAAATATTTTGAAAAAGATATAAATACAAAAACAATATATAAAGAAATCAATATCGTTAAGTACTCAAAATTAGAGAAATACAATAAAAATCCAGTTATAATAACTGTAAAAATATTAATAAATGTAAAAACTTTAAATAATTTTATTTTATTTTTTATTTCTTCTTGTACTAAATTCATCTCATTGACCCATTGAATCATTATCAACAAGGATATTGAAATAATTAAATCTTGATTTTCAAAAGTTAAAAAATTAGAGGAAAAATAATAAAAAGAAGTTAATGCAACTATTGAAAAACCAAATCTATAAACAAGAGTCATTAGTGCGTAGCTTCTATTTTCCTCTGAAACAACTATGCTTCTCATATTACTTGAAAATATTTGAGTAATTGTTATCCAGAAACTAATAATAAGTCCTAGTTCTCCTGCGATTGAATAATGACCTAGAATCACTAAAGTAACAACTAATAAAGAAGCAAACATTAGATTAAACATATAGGCACTTGAAATTAGCAAAAAATTAAAATTTTTTTTAACGATTGATAGGAAGGATGTGTCTATTGATGGTATTAATTTTTCTTCATGCTCCTTAATACTATCTGATGTAATTTCCTGATATAATAAATTATATTTTGAAGATATTTT
This sequence comes from uncultured Pelagibacteraceae bacterium, assembly GCA_902551735.1. Lineage (GTDB taxonomy): Bacteria > Pseudomonadota > Alphaproteobacteria > Pelagibacterales > Pelagibacteraceae > Pelagibacter. The sequence continues at coordinate 15,084 of CACDEK010000015.1, forward strand.
GTCGATAGATGTTTTTATTTTTACATTTTCAGAAATATGATTTCCTCTGTTTAATCTCTCTTCTGTGCTCCAATATGAAATTTCACTAATTTTTTTACTAACTTCATTTATTGATAAATTAGTTAAAATTACCGAGTCATCTAAACCTTTGGTCTCAATTTCAGAATTAACTAAACTAGGTAACCCATGAAGAGAAGATTCTAGAATTGATAAGCTCAAAACTTCAGATTTCGAAACAAGAATGTTTAGCCAAGCTTCTCTCATTATCCTCTGTTTCTCATCTCCGAATACAGGATCTTTTATTTCTATTTGTGTATTAGATTCAATTAATTTTTTTAAATATTTATAGTATTTTTCATCATCTCGTATTCCGTATATTTCAAGTTTCCATTCATGACTCAAATTAGATTGAAGAAATGCTTTTATAAGTAAGTGTACGTTTTTATGAGGATGAATTCTTCCAAAATATACCATTTTTTTTTTTTTCTTATCATTAGAAATATTCTTAAAGTCAAATGGTATAGGATTTGAAATTTCAATTACGGTTGTATTTGGAAAAAATTTTTTAATAGCCTCAGTTTCTTGATTTGTTATAGATATAAATCTAATATTTTTTTTTATTGTATTTTTTAGATAGAACAAACTAATTTTTTTTAGTATAAATTTTATAATTCCAGCGCTTTTAAGAGCTTCGTTCAACAACATTCCATGTGGATGAACAATGCAATTAACTTTTCTCTGGTTACAAAGTATCAATGAAATAAATTGAATTGGAGCCCAAATACCATGAATGTGTATCACATCGAAATTAGAAATATTTGAAATTAACTCTTTTTTTTTAAAAAAAAAATCTATCCAATTTTTAAATTTAAAAATATTGAGATTTTTTTCTGTAAATAAATCTTTTTCAAATGATGAGGCTAAAATTGAAAAAGTAAAATTATAATTATTATATAAATAACCAGAGATATATAAGATTAAAGATGAAATACTAAAATTTTTTTTTGTAAATTCATTAGTTATGTGTAAAACTTTCATAAATTTTAATTAATATATATTAAATTATTTTAAAATGGATATATATAATTTTTACAACTCAATAGGCTGGAAGAAGAAAAATAAAGTATTCGAGGATGCTAACTTATTTGAAGATTTAAGAAAAAGCTCAAAAAATTATGTTTCAAATTGTAGAAAAAGAATTCTAAATCATATTCCAAAAAAAGGGACCCATATATTAGATTTTGCTTCAGGTCCAATTCAATATCCGGAATACTTGGATTATTCAAAAAATTACAAAACTAGACATTGTGTAGATTTTTCTAAAGATGCTATTAAATTAGCAAAAAAAAAATTGGGTAAAAAGGGAAAATTTTATTGTGGAGATTTCTTAAAACTTAAATTTAAAAAAAATTTTTTTGATTGTTCTATAAGTTTACACACAATATATCATCTGGATAAAACAAAACAAAAAACCGCCATTGAAAAATTAATCAAAATAACAAAACCTGGCTCACCTATAATAATTGTCTATAGTAATCCAGATACTATAATTAATAAGTTTAAAAAAATATTTGGTTTTAATAAAACAAAAAAAAAAAATATTTATTTTTTTTGCCATCCATTAAAATGGTGGTATCAATTTGACAATCGTACCAAAGTCAATTTATATCCCTGGAGATCATTTGCTTCTCAACATCAAAAAAGAATTTTTTTTAATAATTATTTAGGAAAAAAAATGTTATATATTTTATTTAAACTAGAAAATATATTTCAAAAATTTTTTGTTAATAACTTTCAATATTATATAGTTGTCTTAAAAAAACACTAAATAGTCTTGTAGATTTTTAGATAATATAAAATTATTCTATACAGTCTGGAAGTAGGTCGTTATTAAATATATAAATATACCCATTATATGTATCGACTGCTCTAAATGGATTTCTTGCGCCGTGAATTCCAACATCTTTTTTAAAATAAACCAATTTTCCAACACATTTTTTAATCTCATCAAAAACTTTTGGCATTTCTCCCTTTCCATATGTTAACAAATACTTGGGTTTTTTTTTAATTAAAATATTTATATATCTCTCTCTAGTATGTCCTTGTAAGCCTCTAAAAGGAATAAATTCAAAATGTAAAGACTTGTCAAATCTAAAAGATATAGATCTGTGTAAAGTTAAAATAAGATCATCGTCATCTAGAGTTTTATTAGCCCATTTGTAAAGTGAATATCCATTTGCATTTTTTTTTAAAACTTTTTCTCTTAATTCTTTTGTTATTGAGCCGGATGACAAGTTTATTAAAGCATAAATTATTACTACAATTAATCCATAAACTTGGAATCTAAAAAAATACTTTAGAAAATTTAATTTATATCTAATTCCAAAAAAAATTGATGAAAAAGTGATCCATATTAATGGTTCATAAAAAAATCTTTCTGTTCTTTGGCCAAAAAAATATGAAACAACAATAAAAGAAAATATTAAAAAAAAAATAATTTTTGTTTTACTATTTTTTTCAAACCTAAATAAAAAAACAAATAGCAAACCTAAACCCAAAGAATTAGTAAATTGATGTAAATCTTCTGGAATTATATAAGAAAAAAGTGTTTTACCGCCTCCAAGTCTTGTTAAATATAAAAGAAAGTAATCCATCCCTGAAATATTTAAAGGCACTGGAGAAATTAATTGTTCAAACAAACTAAACTCGAATTTAATATATTTCCATATCATAGGAGGCAAAACTATAAATAGGGCTAGAGTAATACTTATAAATATAAATTCTTTAATATTTTTTTTAATAAATGACTTTGCAAAAAGTAAAATGAAAAAACAAAAGCTACTGAGAATAAAAGAAAATTTAGCTTGAAAAGAAAGATAGATAATTATTAAAGAAATAATAATTTTTATAATTTCCAAATTTTGACTGTTATTGGTTTTTTTATCAAAAAAATAAAGAGCAAAAACAATTGAAGATGAACAAATAAAAAATAATTGCGGTTTTGCAGTTGAGGTTAAAAAAATAATTATTGGTGCTGTTAATAAAACTAAAAAAAATATCGATGAATTTATATTTTTTTTTAAGGAAATTTTTTTAAAAATTCCATAAAGAATAATTAAACCAGATGCTTGAATAAAACTTCCAAAACTACTTGCTCCACAAAGTATGCCAATTGCAATTATAATTTCTCCTGGTCCTGAAAGTCTCTCATGAAAATGAAATATATTTTCAGGAAATTTACCATATTGCGCTATAAATTTTGCTGTTCGAAGATGATAATCCAAACTGTCAGCATCTGTATTTGGAGCTAATGAAAGTAATAACAAACCAATGATTATAAATATAATGACATATTTATCTTGATATAAATTTTTTACTTTAAAATTTAAAAATTCTTTAAAAAAAATAATTTTAGTAGAAAATTTTCTAAGACTTATTACTCCTAAAATTAATAATATAAAACTTATTGAATATAAAAATTCTTTTGAGTGGGAAAAAAATAAAATTACTGGATGTATAATTACAAGTAAAAAAATAACACCTAATGCATGTTTTAAATAATCTACATCAGAAATAATAGAAAGGGCTTGATTAACTAACCTAAATTTACAAATAAAATTACCTATTTGATAAAATCCTATAAATAATAATATTGAAAATAAAACGCTCAGTATAGGTATTTCGTTTGAAATATTTGAAAAAATTGTCATTTTAATTTCTGGACAATATAAAGTTTTCTAATACCAATATATCCATCTTGGTCCTCAAAAAACAATCAATAGCTTCTTCAGGTTTGCATACGATAGGTTCATTTTCATTAAAAGATGTATTTAAAACCATAGGCACATTTGTAATTTCATAAAACTTTTTTATTAACATATAAAAATTATGATTATAATCTTTTGATACTGTTTGTAATCTCCCAGTTCCATCTATATGAGTTACTGCAGGTATGAATCTTCTTTTATTCTCTCTGATATTAAAAACCTTTGACATAAATGGAACTTCATCATCTATTTCAAACCATTCTTTGGTAAAATCTTTTAATATTGAAGGAGCAAATGGTCTAAAACTTTCTCTCCTCTTAATTTTTAAATTTAATGTTTTTCTTATATTTGAGTCCCTAGGATCTGCAAGTATTGACCTATTTCCTAAAGATCTTGGTCCCCATTCCATTTTGCCTGCAAAATATCCTACTATTAATCCTTGAGAGATATATTTAGCAATTATAGAATTTATTTCATTTAAATCATTAATTTTTTTTAAGTCTATAAGATTATTTTTAAACTCAAGCGAATATTTATCTAAAATATTTGAAAGTTCATTTTCAGAAAAATTCGGTCCAAGATATGGGTTATCTAAGTATTTGGTAACATTTTTAGCTATTAAATTATTTACGTATGTTGCTGACCCTATTGCTCCGCCAGCATCACCTGGGGCTGCTGGAATATATATATTCTCATACTTAGAATTATTAAATAATTTACCATTAGCTACTGAATTCATTCCACAACCACCTGATATACATAGATTTTTATTTTTATTTTCTTCGTAAAGATCGTTTACAATTTTGATAAAAATTTCCTCATAAATTTTTTGTGTTGATGAAGCTATATTTTTGTGAAACTGAGTAATTTCCTCATTTTTTTTTCTTACATTTCCTAAAAATTTAATTAAATTATCTGAGAATACCCTTCCTATTTTAGGCTCACCATCCAACCATGTCATATCTACATTTCCTTTATGATGTAAAAAATATTTTAAATTTAATTTAAAAAGTTTTTTTTTATCATATTGTAGTATTTCTTCTAACTTATTAAAATATATCGGTTCACCATAAGGAGCTAAACCCATAACTTTATATTCATCTCCATATTTGTTGAAACCCAAAAATTGTGTCATAGCAGTATAAAAGAGACCTAGAGAATGGGGGAATTGAACTTCATTAAATTTTACGATATTTTTTCCATCATAATAACCTGTTACAGTACTAACAAAATCTCCAAATCCATCTACAGAAATAAAATTTGTATTTTTGAAGCCAGAAAAAAAAACTGAACTTGCAATATGTGAGATATGGTGGTCTATATTATGTATTTTTGCTTTAATTTTAATCTTAAAATTTTTTTCTAACTGGATTTTTATAGAATTAATTTTTTTTAAATTTGTTAATCTATTCTTAATAAAATTAAAATTTAATAATTTAAAAGATGCATAAAATAATTTAGGAATTATTTTCTGTTTTGGGTTTCTATTAATTGTAATATGATCAATCTGATTAATTCCTACTCCAGCTTTCGTAAGACAAAAATTTATTGCATTAATTGGAAAACCAGCAGCATGTTTAATCCTTGTAAACCTTTCTTCTTCTGCAGCAGCGATAATTAAATTATCTTTGATAATACAAGCTGACGCATCTCCATGAAAAGCATTTAATCCTAATATTAACATTTTTATTTCTTTAACTTTTTTTTATATTTAATTTTTAAAATTAAAATTATAATTTTTTTTGGAAAAAAAATTTTTATTATATCTTTGAAGTATTGAAAAAATTTAATAAAATACAATAAATAATAATTTTTTATATTATTATAATTTTTTTTAATTATTTTTATATTTTCGTTGTAAACTTTTTGTCGATTAATATCAGCAAAACCACCTGACTTTACTTTAGAAATATTCATATAAATTTTTTTGAATTTTTTATGTTCTAAAAAACAAGATACAAAAAAATCAAAATCGCTAGATAATTTATAGTTAGTTGAAAATTTTTTTTCTTTTAAAAGTTCAGATTTTACAAAAACTGATTGGTGGCAGAATGGCATTATTAACGTTTTATTCGTAAAATTTTTTGATTTTTGAAAATAATTAAATTCATTTGTATTAATTACTGTATCACCATATACAATTTCAAATTCAGAATAATTATTTAATTTAAATTGTTCTAATACATTTTCATCAAAAAAAGTATCACCGGAATTCATAAATATAATCCATTCACCATCAGATAAATCTATTCCTTTATTCATTGCATCATAAATACCATTATCTTTTTCAATGATACTTTTAGAAATAATATTTTTATATTTAGAAATTTCTTCTATAGTTCCATCATTACTATCGCCATCAACAACTATTATTTCATAATTCTTAAAAGTTTGTTTTTCAATTGATTTTAATGTGAAAATAAAATCTAACTTTGTATTTAATGAAACAACTATTATAGAAAACTTTATATTTTTCATTTTATAATTAAATCTTAAAAAAACTAAACTGGCACATAAAAATTTCTATCACCAAATAAATATGTGATATTTATTCTTCTGCCTTCATACACATCCCTAAAATTAACTTCTTGGGTTTGATGAAAATAAGCTGAATTAAATAATACTGCTCTATTATATCTATGAGGTATATCTATATAATTTGATTTAGTTTTTTTAAGAAATTTTAATATATCTTCGGTGTTTCTATTATATTTTGCAAATGGCCAGTTTTTTGGTGTTGGAACATCGTAGACTCTTAGACCGCCACTATTTTTATTTAAATTGTATTTATTGGGTGTAATCCAAAAGTTTAAATTTACTACAGCTGAGTCAGCGTGAATATTAATCCCTTTGCTTATTTTTGGTTCATATTTATAAGCCCAAAATGTTTGTAATCTATGTTTACCAAATATTTTAGGTAAATTTTTTTTTAAATCAGTTGCAATTTTTAAATGAATCGTGCTTATAAAACCTCTATCTGATGTAGCTCCTAAATATTTATTTTTATGCTCTCTATTCCAGACTTTTGATGCTAAACAAAATTTATTTAATTCCGTAATTGCATCCTCTGACAAAAAATTATCAATATACATAATTTGTTTAACATCGTTAAAATATTTTCTCTCTATTTCGTTCCAATCGTTATGAGGATTGATAAATTTTTTTATTATTTTCTTTGGTTTATAAATAAAATTTTCTTTATAATATGGTAATAAAAATTTAATTTCGTCTTTGTTTAATAAAATTGATTTATTTATATTATTTCTATTTAAGGAATTTTTTTTTCTTTTTAAAATTTTATGACCAACTTTTATAAACTTTTTTAATCCATTAACTTTATGTTTATTTGAAAACAAGTATTTCGCTTGCTCCACATCGTGTTTAAGTCTAGTTACAGAAATAGAATTATTAATAAAATTAGATGTTCGATGGTGAACTTTGACAGATTGGTAGCTTTGTTTGATGGCTTTTTTAAAGTTTTTTAATTGCGTTATTTCCACATTAGCTATTAAACGATGTGCCAAAATAGAATTTGGCCTTAAAGACATTGCTTTTTTGGAATACTTTACTGACTCGCCATGTTTTCCTTGTATTTGAAGAATTATACTTATTCCATTATAGGCATTTGGGTTATTGGGTTTAATTTTAATAGATTTTTTAAAACACAAAATTGCTTTTTTATGCTCTCCTAATTCATTAAATACCGCACCTAGATTATTATATGCTGTAGGATCATTTTTTTTTAAACTTATAGTTTTTTTATATGATGTTATTGCTTGTTTATGATTTCCCAGTTCCTGAAAAACTATTCCAAGATTGTAATATACATCTGAAAGCAATGGGTTGACTTTTATAGCTTTTTTATAAAAATGAATTGCTTTTTTGAACTCCTGAGTATTTTTGTAAATGTTACCTAAATTATTATATGAAGCAAAATCAATTGCATTTAGACTGATAGCTTTTTTATATGAAGTTATTGCTTTTTTATAGTCTCCTAATTTTTGAAAAACTATTCCAAGATTATAGTACGTACAAAAAAATTTTGGATTAAGTTTTATTAATTTTAAAAATATTTTTTTTGCTAAATAAAATTGATTTACTTGTGCATATATCGTGCCTAAATTAAAAAGGACTTTATAGTTATTAGGGTATAGTTTAAGGATTTTTTTATAAAATTTAATAGCCTTTTCGTGATAATTTCTATTGTGATATTTAATAGCTAAATTAAAACTTTTTTTAAAATCTAATTTAATATTTTTTAAAATTTTACTTTTCATAGATTTTTAAATTTTCGCCAAAAAAAATGTCCTCCCTTCTTCAGAATTCCATTTTTCACCATACTCAATATATTTTAAATTATAGAATTTAAGTATTCCTTTTAAATTCGTAAAATAATTTCTACCATATTTTTGTTTACCAGGGTAATAAATAGCCAAAGTATGAATTAAGTATTTATTTTTAAAGTTTTTTTTTATAAATTTTAAAAAATTTTTTAATTTTGGAAGCACATACCAAGTAACTTCGGACATAATAAAAATATCTGGTTTAATTTTTAGATAAAGTTTATCATTTAAGAAATCTGACGTTATAAAATTACATTTAGAATTTTTTTTTGCTTTTCTGATTGCAGT
>CACDEK010000016.1 GCA_902551735.1 uncultured Pelagibacteraceae bacterium
ACGAACAACGTTGGTGGATATCAATAGCAGACTCAGATGTAATTTTATTTGCGAAAGGTTTAGCTATTGGAAATAAGTTTGATGTAAGAATATTTGAACCAAATGTAAATATCCTAGCAGTTCAAGGACCTAAATCTTTTAAACTTATGGAAAAAATATTTGGAAAAAAAGTTGTTGAAATGAAATTTTTTGGTTTTGATTATTTTGAATTTGCTGGTGCAAAACATTTAATCGCAAAATCAGGCTGGTCAAAACAAGGTGGTTATGAAATTTATGTAGAAAACACTCAATCTGGGCTTGCCCTATATGATGAATTATTTGAAGTTGGAAAAGAATTTAATGTGAAACCAGGGTGTCCAAATTTAATTGAAAGAATTGAAAGTGCTCTTCTATCTTATGGGAATGACATGGATAATACTGACAATCCACTCGAATGTGGACTAGATAAATATGTTAATTTAGATACAGATGTAAATTTTCTTGGAAAGAAAAAACTTAAAGAAGTAAAAAAAAATGGAATTACAAAAAAATTAATGGGAGTCATAATTGAAGCAAAAGAGATAAACGTTACAAAATCTATAGACCTTATTGATGAAAAAAATTCAAAAATAGGAGAACTAAGATCAGGAGTTTATTCACCACATTTTAAAAAAGTAATAGGAATAGCAATGTTCAATAAGCCTCATTTTGAAGTTTTTCAAACATTTAAAATATCAATAAATAATAGTATTTTTGTGGGAAAAGTTTGCGATTTACCTTTCATTTAGTATAACTAAATTATCATGAATATAGCAATAGTAGGAGCAACAGGAAATGTTGGAAGGAAAATTATAGAGGTTCTAGAAAAAAAAAATTTTCCAGTAGATAACTTATATTTTGTTGCATCTTCTAAAAGTGTTGGAAAAAAATTAAAATTTAAAGGAAAAGAAATTATCGTTGAAAATTTAGATACATTTGACTTTTCAAAAGGAGAAATTACTTTTTTTTCGGCGGGAGGAAAAATTTCAGAAAAATATGTACCAATTGCTGCAAAACACTCAACAGTTATTGATAACTCTAGTTATTTTAGAATGGACCCAGATGTTCCTTTAATAGTTCCACAGGTCAATTCGAATGCATTAAAAAACATAAAAAAAAATATTATTGCCAATCCAAATTGTTCTACTGCGCAACTAGTTATAGTTTTAAAACCATTGCACGACTTATTTAAAATTAAGAGAGTTATAATATCTACTTATCAATCTACATCTGGTGCAGGAAAAGCGCCAATGGATGAATTGGTAGAGCAAACTAAATTATCTTTAGAAAATAAAAATATTAATTCAAAAAATTATACTAAACAAATTGCATTCAATGCGATTCCTCATATTGATGCTTTTGTAGATGAAGGATACACTAAAGAAGAATTAAAAATGATTGATGAAACAAAAAAAATTATAGATAATAAAATAGAATTAACCGCAACTTGCGTGAGAATTCCGGTGATGGTATCTCATGCTGAGTCGATTAATATTGAATTTGAAAAATCTTTTACTTTAGAAAAAGTTTATGAGGTATTAAAAAAAGCAGAAGGATGCAAAGTAATAGATGAAAGAAAAGATGGCGGATATATTACCCCCATTGAAGCTGAAGGAAAAAATGAAACTTTTATTTCCAGAATAAGAAAAGATAATTCGTATAAAAATGCGCTTAATCTTTGGATTGTATCAGACAATTTATTAAGAGGCGCGGCTTTAAATGCAGTAGAAATAGCAGAGGCTTTTTGTAAGAATAAATAAATGCAAAATAACAATCCGTTATCCCCACATATTCAAATTTATAATTGGAATATTTCATCTTTAATTTCTATTTCCCATAGAATTGTAGGGGTAATAAATATTTTCGCCTTAACCCTGATTTGTTTTTGGATAGTTGCAATTTTTTTTGGAGGCACAACTTATGAAATTATACAAAGAATATTAGAATCTTTTTTTGGAAAATTTTTAGTTATAGGGATAACTTGGTCATTTAGTTTTCATATGCTAAGTGAAATAAGACATTTATTTTGGGATATGGGTTATGGTTTTGAACTCAAAATATCAAAAATAACTGGTACTGTTGTTATTATTGGTTCATTTATTTTAACAATACTAATTTATTTAATTGGGAGACAATTGATTTAAATGATAGCAGCAACAAAAAAATGGATATTTTTAAAGTTAAGTTCAATTATATTAATTCCATTAATGTTATGGTTTATAATGAATTTAGTATTTATTTATGACAAAGGGCTTGAAGAGGTTGTAATTTTTTTAACCAAAGAATCTTCTAGATTTTTAATATCTCTTTTAATGATTGTTGCTTTTTTTAATTCAGCGTTAAGTATAAGTGAAATATTTGAGGATTATATACATGACGAAAAATTAAAAAGTACTTCAAATAAGTTGCTTTATTTATTTGCTATAATAATTCCATTTTTAACAATTATTTTAATTATTAATATAGGTATATGAGCTCGTATAAAATTATTGATCACGAATATGATGTAGTGGTTCTTGGAGCTGGTGGTTCAGGTCTTAGAGCTGCAGTAGGTCTTAGCGAAGCTGGATTAAAAACTGCTTGTATATCAAAAGTTTTTCCTACAAGAAGTCATACTTCTGCTGCTCAGGGAGGAATATCTGCTGCTTTAGGAAATATGGGAGAAGATGATTGGAGATGGCACATGTATGATACAGTTAAAGGTTCAGATTGGTTGGGAGATCAGGACTGCATAGAATATTTGTGTAAAGAGGCACCTCGAGCAGTGTTAGAATTAGAAAAATATGGCGTTCCTTTTAGTCGTACTGAAGATGGAAAAATTTATCAGAGACCTTTTGGTGGAATGACTAAAAATTATGGCAATGAACCAGTACAAAGAACTTGTGCAGCTGCAGATAGAACTGGTCATGCAATACTACACACTATGTATGGGCAAGCTTTAAAGCATAATACAAAGTTTTTCATCGAATATTTTGCTCTGGATTTATTAATGAAGAATGGCGAATGTAAAGGTCTTATAGCTTGGAATTTAAACGATGGAACAATTCATAGATTTAGAGCTCATATTACAATTATAGCTACGGGTGGATATGGAAAAATTTATTATTCCGCAACATCTGCTCACACTTGTACTGGTGATGGAAATGCGATGGTTTTGAGAGCTGGCTTACCTTTACAAGATATGGAGTTTGTTCAATTTCACCCAACTGGAATTTATGGTCATGGAACTTTAATTTCAGAAGGTGTTAGAGGTGAAGGAGGCTATTTATTAAATTCGAAAGGCGAAAGATTTATGGAACGATATGCACCAAAAGCAAAAGATTTAGCTTCAAGAGATGTTGTTAGTAGATCAATTGCTATTGAAATTAGTGAAGGAAGAGGAGTGGGTAAAGAAAAAGACCATGTTTATCTTCATTTAGATCATTTAGATCCTAAAGTAATAGAGGAAAGACTTCCTGGAATATCTGAGTCATCCAGGTTATTCGCTAATGTTGATGTTACTAAAGAACCAATACCAGTTGTTCCTACTGTGCATTATAATATGGGTGGTATCCCAACAAATTATAAAGCTGAAGTTATAAGTTCCAAAGATTCTGAAAAGATTGTACCAGGACTTATGGCAATTGGTGAAGCTGCTTGTGTTTCTGTTCATGGAGCAAATAGACTTGGATCAAATTCATTAATTGATCTTGTAGTTTTTGGAAGAGCTGCTGCGAAAAGAGCATCTGAAATATTAAAGCCAGGATTAAAACATGATGAAATTCCAGATTCTGAAACAGAAAAATGTCTAGATAGATTTGATAGATTGAGAAATGGAGACGGTGATAATAGGACTGCGGAACTAAGATTGGCTATGCAGAAAACAATGCAATCAAAATGTGCTGTTTTTAGGACTGAAAAAACTTTAAAAGAAGGTGTTGATGAGATTAGAAAATCTCTTAGTGGCATGCATTCAATATCAGTAAAAGATAAATCGCTAATTTTTAACACTGATTTAGTTGAGACTTTGGAGTTTGATAATTTAATTAGACAAGCAGTTGTTACAATGGACTCTGCCTATCACCGTAAAGAAAGTAGAGGAGCACATGCAAGAGAAGATTATCCAAAAAGAGATGATAAAAAATTTATGCAACATACTTTATCGTGGAGTAATGGAAGTGAAACTAAAATAGATTACAGACCAGTTAATACATCAACTTTAACAAACGATGTACAATATTTTCCACCTCAAGAAAGGGTTTACTAATGGTTCAAATAAACTTACCTGAAAATTCAAAAATTCAAAAGGGAGAATATTATAAAGATAAAACAGGATCAAAAAATATTAGAAAAGTAAATGTATATAGATGGGACCCATCAACTGGAGAAAAACCACGAATTGATACTTATGAAGTGGACATGAATAACTGTCCTTCAAAAGTATTAGATTTATTAAATAAGATTAAAAATGAAATAGACCCTTCTCTTGCATACAGAAGGTCATGTTCACATGGAGTATGTGGATCTTGTGCAATGAATATGGATGGAAAAAATGGTTTAGCATGTACAAAATCACATGCATCAATCAAAGGTGATATAAATATTTATCCTTTGCCACACTTAAAAGTTTTAAAAGATTTAATTGGTGACTTAAGTACTTTATTTAAACAATATGAATCGATTGAACCTTGGCTTAAAAATTCTAAAAAAGATGATGGTAAAGAAAACATACAATCTAGAAAAGACAGAGAAAAATTGGATGGTTATTATGAGTGTATAATGTGTGCTTGCTGTTCAACTGCTTGCCCAAGTTATTGGTGGAATGGCGATAAATATCTTGGTCCAGCTGTACTCTTGCAGGCTTATAGATGGATTATAGATAGTAGAGATGAAGAACGAAAAGAAAGATTAAAAAAAGTAGCTGATGAACTAAAACTTTATCGTTGTCATACTATTATGAATTGTACAAATGCATGTCCAAAAGATTTAAATCCAGCTAAAGCAATAGCTGAAATTAAAAAGATGTTGGCTACTAATTATTAAAATTTAAGATAAAACTGGAATTGTAAATTCTGGCCCTGAATTATCCTCGACCCAAGTAACTGTTGCGGTTTTAAGTTTGGTATAAAATCTCACTCCATCTGGACCATGTATAGAATGATCTCCAAATAATGAACGCTTCCATCCCCCAAAGCTGTGATAAGCTACCGGGACAGGTATTGGAACATTAACACCAATCATTCCAATTTTAGCATTTTCTGTAAAATGTTTAGCTATATTTCCACTTTTTGTAAAAACAGCTGCTCCATTTCCTAATTCGTGTTCATTTACTAATTTTAAAGCATCTTCATATGTTTTTGTTGTCATCATACTTAAAACAGGACCAAATATTTCTTCCTTATAAATTTTCATATCTGGTTTTACATCTTCAAATATAGTTGGGCCAACAAAGTAGCCTTTTTCATATCCTTGGAGTTTAAGTTTTCTTCCATCAGTAAGTAATTTTGCACCTTCTTTTTCACCTGTATTTATGTATCCTAAAACTTTTTCATAATGAGCTTTATTATTAAGAGGTCCAAAATCACTTTTTTCATCAGTATAAGGACCAACATGGAGTTTTTCAGTCTTTTCAAGCAATCTGTTTTTCACTTTTTCTTTAGTTTTTTCCCCAACACATACCGCAACGGATATTGCCATACACCTTTCGCCAGCTGACCCAAAAGCTGAACCAATAATTGCATCTGTTGTTTTTTCAACATCAGCATCTGGCATTACAACCATATGATTTTTTGCTCCGCCAAGAGCTTGTACTCTTTTGTTATTTTTTGTTCCATTATGGTAAACATATTCAGCAATAGGCGTAGAGCCCACAAAACTTATAGCTTGAATATTTTTATCTTCTAGCAGAGCATCAACAGCTTCTTTATCTCCATTAACTACATTGAGTACACCTGGTGGTATGCCTGCTTCTATGGCTAATTCAGCGAGTTTTAGTGGGCAACTTGGATCTTTTTCAGAAGGTTTGAGTATAAAAGTATTTCCACATGCTATAGCTACTGGAAACATCCACATAGGTACCATAGCTGGAAAATTGAAAGGTGTAATTCCTGCGCAAACACCAAGAGGTTGTCGCAATGTATGTGAATCAACATTTGTTCCTACACTTGTTGAGTGTTCACCTTTTAATGCGCTTGTTATTCCTGTAGCATATTCAACAACTTCGATTCCTCTTTGTATAGATCCTTTTGCATCTGGAATAGTTTTTCCATGTTGACTAGAAACTAGTTCAGCAAGTTTATCCATATTTTTAATTATTAAATCTTTATACTTTGATAGAATTCTTGCTCTGCTTATTGGAGTAGTTTTTGACCATTTTATAAAGGCTTTTGATGCACTTTCTATAGCTAATTTTACAGTTTCTTTGCTTGCTAGTTCAACTTCTGCTATTTGTTCACCTATAGCAGGATTAAAAACTTGACCAGTTCTTGATTTCGAAGAACTATAAGTTTTTCCATCAATGAAATGACTTATTTTTTCCATAAGTTGTTTAATATAAAATCAGTAAGCTATACCGATTTTTTTTTGTTTGCAATATTTAATACGTTATTGATAGTTTACAACCATTGAATAATCTAAATATTTGAATACAAGTTAATATTATTTATGGATAAAAAAATTTCTTTAATTGGTGCAGGTCAAATTGGTGGAACATTAGCTCATTTAATAGGACTAAAACAGTTAGTTAATGAGGTAGTTATTTTTGATATTGCAAGTGGAATTGCTAAAGGAAAAGCTCTTGATATCGGACAGTCTTCTTCAGTTGATGGTTTTAATGTTAAATTTTTAGGAACTGATAAATATGAAGATATCAAAAATTCTGATGTTATTATTATTACAGCAGGTGTTCCTAGAAAACCTGGTATGAGCAGAGATGATTTACTTGAAATAAATTTAAAAATTATAAAACAAGTAGCAGAAGGCATTAAGAAACATTCGCCAAATGCATTTGTTATATGTATAACAAATCCATTGGATGTTATGGTTATGGCATTTCAAAAATATTCAAATTTACCAACGAATAAAGTTGTTGGAATGGCAGGTATTTTAGATACTTCGAGATTTAAATTATTTTTATCTTTAGAATTAAAAGTTCCAGTTAGTGAAATTGAAGCTATGGTGATGGGAGGTCATGGTGATACTATGGTTCCATTACCAAGATTTACTAAAGTTTCAGGAAAACCATTATTAGATTTAGTAAAAGAAGGAAAAATCTCTCAAGAAAAATTAGAAACTATTAATCAAAGAACAAGAGATGGCGGAGCTGAGATAGTAAAATATTTAGAAAAAGGATCAGCATATTATGCTCCAGCAGCATCAGGAGTGGAAATGGCTTCTGCTTATTTAAATGATGAAAAAAAACTTTTACCTTGTGCCGCTTACCTAAAAGGAGAGTATGGAATTAAAGGTCTTTATGCTGGAGTTCCAGTTATTATTGGCAAAAATGGTATTGAAAAAGTGGAAAATATAAATCTTGATGAAAAGGAAAAGAAAGAATTTATGAATTCTGTTGATGCTGTAAAAAAATTGTGGGAAAACGCCTCAAAAATAGATCCAGATCTATCTAAATAATGAATATTCACGAACATCAAGCAAAACAAATTTTAAAAGAATTTGGTATAAAAGTACCAAATGGCGTATTTGCTCTTTCTGTTGAGGATCTCATAAATAAAGCCAAAAAATTAAATACAAATAAATATGTACTTAAAGCCCAAATACATGCTGGCGGAAGAGGTAAAGCTGGAGGGATAAAAATACTTAATAACATTGATGAATTAAAAAAAGCATCTAAGGAATTATTTGGAAGAAAATTGGTTACTCCTCAAACGGGCCCTGAAGGAAAAGAAGTAAAAAGACTATATGTAGAAGAATCTTTAAGTATTGAAAAAGAGTTTTATCTTTCGTGTTTAGTCGACAGAGCAAGTTCGAAGATTGCTTTTATTTCAAGTGATCAAGGTGGAATGGATATAGAAGAAGTGGCAAAAAATAACCCAGAAAAAATAATTACTACGAAGCTAGATATTAGCAAGGAAATTTCAGATAGCGAATGTGCCAAAATAATTAAAATTTTTAATCTTAAAAATAATTTAAATTTAGAAGCCACTGATTTAATTAAATCAATTTATAAAATGTTTTTAAGTACTGATGCTAGTCTTGTGGAAATAAATCCTCTTATTTTGACTAGTGATCAAAAAATTGTTTGTTTAGATGCGAAAATTAATTTTGATGATAATTCATTATATAGACAACCAGAAATATTAGAATTAAGAGATTTAAGTGAAGAAAATCCTACCGAAGTTGAGGCTAGCAAACATGATCTAGCTTATATAAAGCTTGATGGTAGCATTGGTTGTATGGTCAATGGTGCTGGATTAGCAATGGCTACAATGGATATAATAAAACTTTATGGAAAAGAGCCAGCAAATTTTTTAGACGTTGGAGGAGGTGCTTCAAAAGAAAAAGTATCTAGTGCTTTAAAAATAATTCTTTCAGATAAAAATGTAAAAGGTATTTTAATTAATATTTTTGGTGGTATCATGAGATGTGATGTGCTAGCGCAAGGCGTTGTAGATGCTGCTCAAGAGATTAAAATTAATGTACCTTTGGTTGTAAGATTGGCAGGAACAAATTTTCTTGAAGGGAAGAAAATTTTAGATGGCTCAGGTTTAAAATTGATCTCAGCAGAAAATTTAGATGATGCTGCGAGAAAAATTGTTGAGGCAATAGGTTAATTATTTATGTCAATTTTAATTAATAAAGATACAAAAGTTATTTGCCAAGGTTTTACAGGTTCTCACGGAACTTTTCACTCAGAGCAAGCAATAAAATATGGAACAAATTTAGTAGGTGGAGTAACTCCAAAAAAAGGTGGTCAAAAACATTTAGAGAAACCTGTTTTTAATACTGTTCAAGAAGCTAAAAAAGAAACTGGTGCTACGGCAACAATGATATACGTTCCGGCAAAATTTGCAGCAGATGCAATTATTGAAGCAATAGAGTCATCTATGGAACTAATTGTATGTATAACTGAAGGAATACCAGTTTTAGACATGCTTAAAGTTAAAACAAAATTGAATAATTCAAAAAGCAGACTAATTGGACCAAATTGTCCTGGAATAATAACACCTGAAGAATGCAAAATAGGAATAATGCCTGGGAATATTCATAAGAAAGGATCTGTTGGGATTGTTTCGAGATCTGGAACCTTGACTTATGAAGCTGTTGCCCAAACTTCAGAAAATGGACTTGGTCAATCAACTTGTATAGGTATTGGCGGAGATCCAATTAATGGAACAAATTTTATTGATTGTTTAGATTTATTTTTAAGCGATGAAGAGACAAAGTCTATATTAATGATAGGAGAAATAGGTGGAACAGCAGAAGAAGATGCTTCAGAATTTTTAAAAAATCATAAAACTAAAAAACCAGTAGTTGGGTTTATAGCTGGAATTACAGCACCAAAAGGAAGAAGGATGGGGCATGCAGGTGCAATCATTTCAAAAGGAAAAGGAGGAGCAAAAGATAAGATAAAAAAAATGGAGGAATGTGGCATAACTATTGCACATTCTCCTGCAGAAATAGGAAAAACTTTATTAAATAAATTGTCTAATTGAAAAATACTTTTCAAATATTATAATAATACTATTAATGTCTTCTTCAAAAAATATAGATATAAAGAAAAATTCATTTCTTAATAAATCGAATAGTGAATTTATAGAGCAGATGTATCTTAAATTTATTAAGAAAGATCCTACATTACCCGAAAGTTGGAAAGATTACTTTAAAGACTTGGACGAAGAATCAAATTTAGTAATAAAAGAGATTAATGGACCATCTTGGCAGCGTAGGGAAAAAATTAATGAGAATGAAATTTTTGAAAATTTTAAAAATGAAAATACTTCTGAAGAGGAAATAAAATTTAGTGAAAATGCTGAAAAATCTGGAAAAGATTCTGTTAGAGCAGTTACACTAATTAGAGCTTATAGAACTCAAGGAAACCTTTTAGCAAAACTTGATCCATTAGGACTAAAAACTTCAGAATATATAGATGAATTGCACCCTGAGTACCATGGTTTTAAAAAAGGTGATTACGATCATAAAATTTTTCTAGATGGTATTTTAAATAGAGATTATGGAACTGTAAGAGAAATATTGAAATTTTTAAGAAAGACTTATTGTGGAACAATTGGTTATGAGTTTATGCATATTTCTAACCCTAAAGAAAGAAAATGGTTTAGAGATAGAATAGAAAAAGATGAAAATGCTCTTAAATTTACAAAAAAAGGAAAGCAAGCAATACTGAGTAGATTAATTTATGCAGAGGGTTTTGAAAAATTTTTACATACAAAATATATTGGCACAAAACGTTTTGGTTTAGATGGCGGAGAAAGTTTAATTCCAGCTTTGGAACAGATTATAAAAGTAGTTGGACAAAACAAAGTCAAAGAAGTTAAAATTGGAATGTCTCACAGAGGCAGGTTAAATGTTTTAGCTAATTTATTACAAAAATCATACAAAAGAATTTTTAATGAATTTACGGGTGAAATCGATGCATCTTCTGAAGAAAGTGCTGGAGATGTTAAATATCATCTAGGAGCTTCTTCAAATAGAGAATTTAATGGAAACTCAGTTCACATTAGCTTAACTGACAATCCTTCACACTTAGAAGCTGTCAGTCCGGTTGTTTTAGGACAAACGAGAGCAAAACAATATTTTCATCAAGATTATGAAAGAAATAAAGTTATACCAATTTTAATTCATGGAGACGCTGCTTTTTCTGCACAAGGTGTAGTTGCCGAATGTTTTGCAATGTCAGGACTTCCAGGACATAATACAGGTGGAACAATTCATATCATTATCAACAATCAAATTGGATTTACTACTAGTCCCAGGTTTGCAAGATCTTCTCCATATCCTTCAGATATTGCAAAAATGGTTGAAGCACCAATATTACATGTAAATGGTGATGATCCTGAAGCAACAGTTTATGCAGCAAGAATTGCAACAGAATTTAGATTAAAATTTAACAGAGATGTAGTAATTGATATGTTTTGCTACAGAAGATTTGGTCATAACGAAGGTGATGAACCATCTTTTACTCAACCACTAATGTATAAAAAGATTCGATCTCATCCTAGTACTTTAAAAATATATGGAGAAAAACTTATTAATGAAGGAACAATAACGAAAGAGGATTTTATTTATCAAAATAAAGAATTTAGAAGATTACTTGATGAACAATATAAAACTTCAAAAGATTATAAACCAAAATTAGAATGGTTTGAGGGAGCTTGGTCTAGATATAAGCCCGAAAGAGGAAAAGATAAAAGAGGAAAAAGTGGAATAAATGAAGAAAAATTATTGGAAATTTCAGAAAAGATTAATTTAATTCCTGAGAGCTCAAATATACATAAGACAATTAAAAAGATTTTTAATTTAAGATATCAAACAGTAAAGCAGAGAAAAAATATAGATTGGTCAACAGCTGAAGCATTAGCTTTTGGCTCATTGTTAGAAGAAGGTTTTCCAGTTAGATTAGTTGGACAAGATTCAGGAAGAGGTACTTTTAGTCAAAGACATTCTGTACTAAGAAACCAAATAGATAATTCACGTTATGTGCCATTAAATAATATTTCAAAAAAACAAAAAAGATATGAGATAGTAGATAGTTTGCTTTCTGAATTAGCAGTTTTAGGTTTCGAATATGGTTATAGTTTAGTAGAGCCAAATACATTAACAATTTGGGAGGCACAATTTGGAGATTTTGCTAATGGTGCACAAATTGTTATAGATCAGTTTATTGCTTCTGGTGAAAGAAAGTGGTCTAGAGCCTCTGGTTTAGTAATGTTATTACCACATGGATATGAAGGTCAGGGACCAGAACATTCATCTAGCAGACTAGAGAGGTTTTTACAGTTATGTGCTAAAGAAAATTTACAAGTAATGAATTGTACTACTCCAGCTAATTATTTTCATGCTTTGAGACGTCAAATACATAGAGACTTTAGAAAGCCATTAATTATGATGACTCCAAAATCATTACTAAGAAACAAACTTTGTGTTTCCAATTTAGAAGATTTTGGAAAACAAACTTCTTTTCATAGAGTTTTATGGGATCATGCAACAGAAAAAAAAAATGGTTTTATAAAATTAAAAAAAGATAAAGAAATTAAAAAAGTTATTCTATGTTCTGGAAAAGTATATTTTGATTTGTTAGATGCTCGTGAAAAGTTAAAAAAAAATGATATTATTTTATTAAGAATTGAACAACTTTACCCTTTTCCTATAAAATCTTTAGCAAAAGAAATTAAAGCATATAAAAATAATGCAAAATTTTATTGGTGTCAGGAAGAACCTAAAAATATGGGTGCATGGTTTTCAGTGCGTGATTATATTCAATGGACTTTAGATTATATAAAGGCTAAATATAATAAGATTTCTTATATAGGAAGAAATGCAGCTGCGACACCTGCTACAGGTTACGCTAAAAGACATCTTTCTCAACAAAAAGAAATTATAGAAGAAGTTTTTAAATAATGAGTGAAAAGATTTTAGTTCCTGCATTGGGAGAAAGTATTACCGAGGCTACTATTGTAAAGTGGCTAAAAGCTAAAGGTGAAACAGTAGAAACCGATGAGCCTATTGTAGAACTTGAAACAGATAAAGTAAATTTAGAAGTTCCATCACCTATAAATGGTGTAATTTCAGAAATTAATTTTAAAGATGGTCAAGTAGTTGAAGTGGGAGCAGTTTTGGGAGCAGTAAGCAGTGGTAAAATAGAAAAAACTGATCAAAATATTTCTGAACCAAAAAAAAAATTAGAAAAAATTAAAGAAACTAGCAAAGATGTTCCAGAACTTTTTGAAAATAATGTAGTTAATTTAGAGAAGAGTCCAATTTCGAAACAGAACGGAGACCAACCTTTAGTTTTAAAAGAAGAGCAAAAAGAAGACCAACCGTTAGTTTTGAAAGAAGAAATGTTACCAGATTCTAAAACTGAAAAAAATCAAACAAACAAAAATTTATCACCAGCTGTCAGAAAAATAGTTAAAGAAAAAAATATTGATATAGATAATTTAACAGGCTCAGGCAGAGAAGGAAGAATACTTAAGGGAGATTTAATAAATTTAATGAGCACAACTCCTGAACCTTCAAGTCGAAAAATACAGTATGGCCAAGAAGAAAGAATTAAAATGACCAGGTTAAGATCTACTATAGCCAAAAGACTAAAAAAAGCACAAGAAACTGCTGCGATTCTTACAACTTTTAATGAGGTAGATATGAGTAGCATTATTGAAATGAGGAAAGATCATCAAGAAGATTTTAAAACTAGATTTGGAATAAAATTAGGTTTTATGTCATTTTTTGTTAAGGCCTGCATAGTTGGATTAAAAAATTTTCCTGCAGTTAACGCAGAAATAGATAATGAAGAAATCGTATATAAAAATTATTATAATATTAGTTTTGCAGTTGGTACTGACAAAGGTTTAGTAGTGCCAGTATTAAAAAATGCTGATGAATTATCTTTTGCAGATATAGAAAAAAATATCAAGCTTATCTCTGAAAAAGCTAGAGATGGAAAATTAACACTTGAAGATCTTCAAGGTGGAACTTTTACTATAAGCAATGGTGGAGTTTATGGTTCAATGCTTTCAACACCAATTTTAAATGTGCCACAATCTGGAATATTAGGAATGCATAATGTCATAGAAAGACCCGTATCTGTTAACGGCGAAGTAAAAATAAGACCAATGATGTACTTAGCTTTGTCTTACGATCATAGAATTATTGATGGAAAAGATTCTGTTTCATTTTTAAAATGTGTTAAGGAAAACTTGGAAGATCCAAGAAGGCTTTTTTTAGATCTTTAATATAATATGGCAGAAAAATTTAACGTAGTTGTAATTGGAGGGGGCCCCGGAGGTTACGTTTGTTCAATTAGATTAGCTCAATTAGGATTTAAAACAGCATGTATAGATTCAAGAACTACCCTTGGCGGAACTTGTCTAAATGTGGGATGTATACCATCAAAAAGTTTGTTAAATCTTTCAGAAAAATTTCATAATACAAAAAATTTATCGGAAAAAGGAATAGAAATAAGTTCTGTAAAATTAAACTTAGATAAAATGATGAAAAATAAAGAAAAAGCAGTTTTAAATTTAACTAAGGGAGTAGATTTTTTATTAAAAAAAAATAAAGTTGTTTATATCAAAGGACATGCAAGTTTTAAATCAGCTAATAAAATATCAGTAATTACTGAAAATAAGCCAGAAAATATTATTGAGTTTGAAAAAGTAATTATTTGTACTGGATCTGAATCTTTATCTTTACCTAATGTAGATTTTGATGAGCAAACAATTATTTCATCTACTGGAGCTTTATCATTAAAATCAGTACCAAAAAAATTGTTTATTGTTGGAGGTGGATACATAGGTTTAGAAATGGGATCAGTTTGGTCCAGACTTGGTAGTGAGGTTCATGTTATAGAATTTCTAGATCATATAACTCCTGGAATGGATAACGAAATTTCAAAGGAATTTATTAAAATTTTGCAAAAACAAGGAATTAAATTTCATCTTGAAACTAAAGTAGAAAGTATAAAGAAAAAATCATCTGGAATATTAATAAAGTCCTCAAATAAAGAAGGCAAAAAAATAGATTTTGAATGTGATGTAGTATTAATTTCAATTGGACGAAAACCAAATACTAAAAATTTAAATTTAGATAAAATTGGAGTCCAGCTAGATGATAAAAAAAGAATAAAAGTTAATAATAAATATGAAACTAATGTAAAAAATATTTTTGCAATTGGAGATGTTATAGAAGGACCTATGCTTGCCCATAAAGCTGAAGATGAAGGTATTGCTGTAGCTGAGATAATAGCAGGACAGGCAGGACATGTAAATTATGATGTAATTCCAGGAGTTGTTTATACGTCACCAGAAGTTGCTACAGTAGGAAAAACAGAAGAACAGCTAAAGAAAGATAAGATAAATTATAAAGTAGGTAAGTTTTCATTAATGGCAAATTCTAGAGCAAAAACAATTAACGAGACAGAAGGATTTGTTAAAATATTAGCAGATAGTAACACTGATAAAGTATTGGGTGTTCATATGATTGGCTCCAACGCAGGAGAACTTATAGCTGAAATGGCTTTAGCAATGGAATTTGGTGCAAGCTCTGAAGATATAGCCAGAACTTGCCATGCTCATCCAACTTTTTCTGAGGCTTTAAAAGAATCAGCATTAGCTGTAGATAAAAGAGCAATACACTCTTAATAAATTTTCATATTATAGATATATGAAGGTTCCGATTCTTATACCAAATATTTTTGATCATGCCTTCACTTATGACAGTGGAGATATTGATTTAAAATTAGGAGATTTTGTTTTAATTCCTTTTGGAAAATCAAAGGTAACAGGAGTTGTTTGGAATGAATTTGAAAAAGGAAGTAAAAAAAAATTTTTAATCAAAAAAGTTATTTCAAAAATAAATATTTCTTCTTTAAATAAAGAAACAATAAATTTTCTTAATTGGTTTTCAGAATATAATCTAATTCCAAGAGGGATGGCATTAAAGTTGATGCTTTTAAGTGGAGAAGTCGTAGAGAATATAAATGAAAAAGATTTTGATAAGTTTAAAATTCAAAATAAATCTAAAGTTTTTTCTTTAACAGAAGAACAGCATGCTGCATTAGATAACTTAAATTATAAAAATAATAAATTTAGAGTACATGTTCTTCAAGGGACAACTGGTTCTGGAAAAACGTTAGTGTATTTTGAAACTTTGAAAAAAGTTATTGAAAAAGGTTTGCAAGGATTGATTATGTTACCTGAAATTGGTTTAACAAGTCAGTTTGAAAGTAAATTTAAAGAATTTTTTGGTTTTAATCCAGCAATTTGGCATTCAAAAATTACTAAAAAAAATAAAAAAATAATTTGGAATGGAATATCTAATGGCAAAATAAATGTGATTATAGGAGCAAGGTCTTCATTATTTTTACCTTTTAAAAAATTGGGTTTAATAATTGTTGATGAGGAACATGACCAATCGTACAAACAGGACGAAGGTGTAATTTATAATGCGAGAGATATGGCAATATCTAGAGCTTATTTTGAAAATATTCCTATCAATTTAATTACAGCAGTACCATCATTAGAAACATTTCAAAATATTAAATTAAAGAAATACAAAGTTTCAAAAATAATTAATAGATTTAGAAATGCATCACTTCCAAAATATGAAATTATAGATTTAAATAAATCTAAATTATTGCCTAAATCTTGGATTTCTCAAGATGTAGTTGAAAGAGTAAAAAAACATTTAGAAAATAATGATCAGGTACTTTTTTTTTTAAATAGAAGAGGATTTTCTCCTCATGTTTTGTGTAAAAATTGTTTGAAAGTTTATTCTTGCCCTAATTGTTCAATTAATTTGGTTTATCACAAAAATAGTAAAAATCTTTTATGTCACTATTGTGGTTTTACAACAGCTTTAATCAGAGAGTGCCATAGAAATATAAGCGGAAGTTGCAAGTTCGTTTTTAGTGGTCCAGGAGTTGAAAGAATATCTGAAGAATTGAAAAAAATTTTTCCAAATAAAAAATTGATTATTTTTTCAAGCGACACAATGAATAAAAAAAATTCATCAGAAATTATTGAAAACATAGTAAATAATAAGGTTTCAATTTTGGTAGGAACTCAATTGATATCGAAAGGTTTTCACTTTCCCAATTTAAATTGCATAGTAGTAGTTGATATAGATTTATTATCACGAGGACATGATTTACGTGGAGCAGAAAAAAATCTTCAATTATATCATCAGCTCTCTGGCAGGGCAGGAAGAGAAGGAAAACCAGCTAAAGTTTATTATCAAACATATAATTTAAATAAAAATATGATCAAAGATATGACAGATAAAAATCCTGAAATTTTTCTTGGTAAAGAATTAGAAATTAGAAAGAAAAATAATTTACCACCTTTCCAGAGATTTATTTCATTAATATTATCATCAAATAATGAAATAAAATTACAGAAAGTATCTCATGAATTTAAAAAATATATAAATAGTAAATTAAGTTACCATGTTTTAGGCCCAGTAAATGCTCCGTTATATAAAATCAGAAAAAAGTTCAGAGTGAGATTGCTTATAAGAGGAAAAAAATCTCTTAAGATTCAAAAATTGTTATCCATTACAATAAAAAATTTTAAGTTTGAAAAAGGAATAAAACTGTCAGTTGATGTTGATCCAATAAGCTTCAATTAGTGGGAAAAAAATAACTTTTTTGCACTATGTCTCACTTGAAGACAATAGATTGATATGTTAATTAAATTCAACTTTTTAAAATTCATCTGTAAACGAGGAGATCTAAATTGGGTAAAAACAGCAATTTTTCAGACACTGCTACGAGTAGGTATTCTTTAGCTCTTTATGAGCTAGCGGAGGAAAATAGCTCTCTAAAAGAAGTTGAAGATCAATCTTTAGCGCTTAGTAAGCTTATCAATAAAAATAAAGATTTTGAATTATTAATAAAAAATCCAATAAATAAAAAAGAGGATCAAATAAATATAATAAATAAAATTTCTGAACATTATAATTTTAATAATTTGTTAAGAAAATTTTTATGTTTTTTAGCTGAAAAAAGGAGATTGTTTTTTTTACAAAATATTTTAAAAAATTTTATTAATATTTGTTCTCAAAAAAGAGGAGAAATATTTGCTCAACTTATTGCTGCTAAAGAATTATCTGAGTCTGACGTAAATAAAATTAATAATGACTTATCTGAAGATTTTACCTCAAAAGTAAAATTAGAATATAAATATGATCCAAGCTTAATTGGTGGATTGATAATTCAAGTTGGTAGTGTAATGATAGACACGTCAATAAAAACTAAATTAAAACAATTAGAAAATAAAATGATAGAGGCTTAAATGGAAATTAATCCATCAGAAGTTACAAAAATATTAAAAGAACAAATAAAAAAATACGGGGATAAAGCTGAAGTAAGTGAAGTTGGTCAGGTTTTGTCTGTAGGAGATGGTATTGCCAGAATTTATGGTCTTGACAATGTACAAGCAGGAGAAATGGTAGAATTTTCAGATGGATCTAAAGGTATGGCGCTTAACTTAGAAAATGAAAATGTAGGTGTTGTAATTTTTGGAGATGATAAAGCAATTAAAGAAGGAGATACTGTTAAAAGAACAGGCTCAATTGTTGATACTCCGGTAGGTAAAGAGTTATTAGGCAGAGTTGTTGATGGTTTAGGAAACCCAATAGATGGAAAAGGTGCATTAGATAAAGGAATTAAAAGAAGTAGGGTTGAAGTAAAAGCTCCTGGTATTATTCCACGTAAGTCTGTTAGTGAACCAATGCAAACTGGACTTAAATCTATTGATAGTTTAGTTCCAATAGGTAGAGGGCAGAGAGAATTAATTATTGGCGATAGACAAACAGGCAAAACTGCGGTTGCTATAGATGCAATTATAAACCAAAAAAAAATAAACGAATCTAATGATGAGAAACAAAAATTATATTGTGTTTACGTAGCAATAGGACAAAAAAGATCTACCGTTCGACAAATTGAAAAAACTTTAGAAGAAGCTGGAGCAATGGAATATACAACTATTGTTGCTGCTACAGCTTCTGATGCAGCCCCACTGCAATTTTTGGCTCCTTATACTGGCTGTGCGATGGGAGAATATTTCAGAGATAATGGAATGCATGCATTAATTATATATGATGATCTTTCAAAACAAGCAGTTGCATATAGACAAATGTCTCTTTTATTAAGAAGACCCCCAGGAAGAGAAGCTTATCCTGGAGATGTTTTTTATTTACATAGCAGACTACTTGAAAGAGCAGCTAAATTAGGTGAAGACCATGGTGGTGGATCTCTTACAGCTCTTCCTATAATTGAAACACAAGGTGGAGATGTTTCTGCTTTTATACCTACAAATGTAATTTCAATTACTGATGGTCAAATCTTTTTAGAAACAGAATTGTTCAATCAAGGAATAAGGCCAGCAATTAATGTAGGATTATCAGTATCAAGAGTCGGTTCTTCAGCTCAAACAAAAGCAATGAAAAAGGTTTCGGGTTCTATGAAACTTGAACTTGCACAATATAGAGAAATGGCGGCATTTGCGCAGTTTGGGTCTGACTTGGATGCATCTACCCAGAAGCTTTTGAACAGAGGTTCTAAATTAACAGAACTACTAAAACAAAAACAGTACACGCCAATGACTGTTGCTGAACAAGTAATTTCAATATTTTGTGGTGTTAAAGGTCATTTAGATGATATTGAACAAAAGAATATTGCTGATTTTGAAAATAAAATTATTGAAAAATGCAAATCTGAAAAAACAGAAATTTTAGACTCTATAAAAAGCTCAGGAAAATTGGATGAAGAAGCAGAAAAATCTTTAACTGAAGTTATTACAGAACTTAAAAAAAATTTTAATTCTTAGATACATGGCAAGTTTAGACGATTTAAAAAAAAGAATATCAAGTGTTAAATCTACACAAAAGATTACTAAAGCAATGAAAATGGTTGCTGCATCTAAATTAAGAAAAGCTCAAGAAAGTGCAGAAAAAGGTAGACCATACTCAGAAAAGATGAACAATATTATTCTTAATCTTTCAAATAGTATTTCAGATAAAGAAAATTCTCCAAAACTACTTTCAGGTTCAGGTGAAGATAAAGTTCATTTATGTGTTGTTATGACAGCTGACAGGGGGTTATGTGGAGGTTTCAATACTAATATAATTAAAAAAGCTAAATTACATTTTGAAAAAATTTCTAAAGAAGGAAAAATATTAAAAATTATCACCGTGGGATCAAAAGGATATGATCAATTAAAAAGAAAATATAAAGAAAATATAATTGAAAAAATTTCCTTTAAAGAGTCTAAAAATGCTAATTATTTTGATGCTGACAAAGTTGGAAAAATAATTATTGATAAATTTGAAAAAAAAGAATTTGATGTATGTACTATTTTTTATAATCAGTTTAAAAATGTCATAACTCAAATACCACAAGAACAACAGATTATTCCATTAAAAGCATCAGAGTCTGAAAAAAATTCATCTGAAGATAATTATGAATTTGAACCTGAGGAAGATGAAATTTTAAGTAATTTACTGCCTCAAAATATATCTACACAAATTTTTAAAGCGATGTTAGAGAATTCAGCTAGTGAACAGGGCTCAAGAATGAGTGCAATGGATAATGCAACTAGGAATGCAGGCGAAATGGTTGACAAGCTTACTATTCAGTATAATAGAAGCCGTCAAGCTGCGATTACTAAAGAATTAATTGAAATTATATCGGGAGCAGAAAGTTTATAATTATGAGAAAAGGAAAAATTACACAGATTATTGGAGCGGTTGTAGACGTTAAATTTGAAGGAGATCTACCAGAAATACTAACTGCATTAGAGTGCAATAACAGTGGCAATAGATTAGTTTTAGAAGTTGCTCAGCATTTAGGAGAGTCAAGCGTAAGAACAATTGCTATGGACGCTACAGAAGGTTTAAAAAGAGGAGACGAAGTGAAAGATACTGGTGCTCCAATTAAAGTTCCTGTTGGTCCAGAGACTTTAGGAAGAATTATAAATGTTATCGGAGAGCCTATTGATGAAAAAGGTGAAGTTAAAACTAAAGAAAATTGGCCTATTCATAGATCTGCACCAGAATTTAATGATCAATCAACAGAAACAGAAATTTTAGTAACTGGCATTAAGGTAGTTGATTTACTTGCGCCATATGCCAAGGGCGGTAAAATTGGTTTATTTGGTGGAGCGGGAGTAGGAAAAACTGTGTTGATTATGGAACTGATTAATAATGTTGCTAAAGCTCATGGAGGATTTTCTGTTTTTGCTGGAGTTGGTGAAAGAACTAGGGAAGGAAATGATCTTTATCATGAAATGATTGAATCAGGAGTAATTAAACCAGAAGGTACAGGTTCGAAAGCTGCATTAGTTTATGGTCAAATGAACGAACCACCAGGAGCTAGAGCTAGAGTTGCTTTATCAGGATTAACTGTTGCGGAATATTTTAGAGATCAAGAAGGTCAAGATGTACTTTTTTTTGTAGATAATATTTTTAGATTTACTCAAGCAGGATCAGAAGTTTCTGCATTATTAGGAAGAATTCCATCTGCAGTGGGATATCAACCTACATTAGCTACAGATATGGGAAATCTTCAAGAAAGGATTACAACTACAAACAAAGGATCTATTACATCTGTTCAAGCTATATATGTACCTGCAGATGATTTAACAGATCCAGCACCCGCTACATCTTTTTCACATTTAGATGCAACAACAGTATTATCTAGGCAAATTGCAGAAATTGG
Source organism: uncultured Pelagibacteraceae bacterium (assembly GCA_902551735.1). Taxonomy (GTDB): domain Bacteria; phylum Pseudomonadota; class Alphaproteobacteria; order Pelagibacterales; family Pelagibacteraceae; genus Pelagibacter. Next base: position 21,410 of record CACDEK010000016.1, read on the forward strand.
TATTTATCCAGCAGTGGATCCATTAGACTCTACTTCAAGAATATTAGACCCAAGAATTGTAGGTGATGAACATTATCGAGTAGCTAGAGAAGTCCAGAAGATTTTACAAACTTATAAATCGTTACAAGATATAATAGCAATTTTGGGTATGGATGAGTTATCCGAAGAAGATAAATTAACAGTAGCAAGAGCTAGAAAAATTCAAAGATTTTTATCTCAACCTTTTTTTGTTGCTGAGGTATTTACAGGTTCGCCAGGTAAACTTGTAGATTTAGAGTCTACAATTAAGGGATTTGATGCTATTTGCAAAGGAGAATATGATCATCTACCAGAAGCAGCTTTTTATATGGTTGGAACAATAGAAGAAGCAATCGAAAAAGCAGAAAAAATGGCAAAAGAGGCGGCAGCTTAAATGGCTGAAGGTTTTAAACTTGAAATAGTAAATCCAGACAAATCTTTTTTATTAAAGGACAGTGTATCTGAAGTTGTTGTTCCTGCTTTTGAAGGGGATATGGGGATTTTAAAAGATCATATATCAATAATATCATTTTTAAAACCTGGTATTGTAAAAATTATTGAATCGGGAACAAATGAGGAAAATTATTATGTTGAAGATGGAATAATTGAGTTTAAAAATAATTGTTTATCAATATTAACAAGTAATATTTTCAATCTAAAAAATATAAATAAAAACTATGTTAATGATATTTTGTCAAAAGCTCAAAAAGATTTACTAGAAAAGGATCTTTCTGATCAAAAAAGATATTTAATAGATCAAAAAATCGAAGTTTTACAATCATTAAATATTAATTAAATTAATATTTTTTTTAACTCCTGTTTAATCTCTTTATATACATTAAGTTTAAAATTCACAGCTATTTTAGTGAGATCTTCTAAAGCAATCCATTTCCATTCTAGAAATTCAGGGTATTTAGTTTTTATATTTATTTCTGACTCATCTCCTATAAATCTCATTATAAACCATTTTTGCGTTTGTCCTTTAAATTTTCCTTTCCAAATGATTCCTAAAAGGTTATTAGGCAATATATAGGTTAATTTTTTTTCAATTTCTTTAAGAAGTTTTACACTTACAATACTTGTTTCTTCTTTTAATTCTCTTAAAGCAGCTTCATAATAATTTTCATTTTTATCAACACCACCTTGTGGCATCTGCCAAAAATTTTTTGGATTATCAATTCTTTTCGCAACAAAAATTTTATTTTCATTGTTTAAAACAACCATCCCAACACCATTTCTCAATGGTAGGTTTTTATATTTTTTTTTCATATCTAGCCGTTAAAGAGTTTTACTGCAAAGTTCAATTGATTATCAGTTTCTGTATTTATTATAAATTCATCAGAATCTTCTTCAATTTCTATATCAGGAGTAACCCCAACTTCTGAAATTGATTTACCAGATGGTAAATAATATTTTGATATTGTTAGTCTTATTGCACCTTTGTTTTTTAGAGGGATTATTGATTGAACTGAGCCTTTTCCATAACTTGGTTTTCCTAAAAGAATTGCCCTTTTATGGTCTTTTAAAGCTCCAGCCACTATTTCGGATGCTGAAGCTGAGCCATAGTTTATTAAAACAATTAAATTTTTGTTATTTGTTAAATCACCTTTTTTTGCAAAAAATTTTCTATTTTCAGATTTTTTTCTACCTTTCGTTGATACTATTTCTCCATTTTCTAAGAAAAAATCTGTAATTTTAATTGCTTGAGACAACAAACCTCCAGGGTTATTTCTTAAATCTAATATGTAGCCTTTAAGTTTATCTTTTTTATTGAATTCTTTAATTTTAATTTTTATTTGATCACTACTGTTTTCATTAAAAGATGTTAACCTTAAATATCCGATATTATCATCTATATATTTTGATTTGACAGATTCTATTTTTATAATTTCTCTTGTTATATTGAAAATAATTGCTTTTTTTACCCCTCTTCTTCTTACTGTAATTTTAATATCAGAACCCACAGGACCTCTCATTAATTCAACAGCTTCTGTTAAAGATTTACCTTGGAC
>CACDEK010000017.1 GCA_902551735.1 uncultured Pelagibacteraceae bacterium
TTGCAGAAGTTGATAGACCAAGTGAGTGTGAAGTGGAATATTTAGATTATTATGGAAAAAAACAAATTCTATATGCAACTGGATTACTTGCTACATGCATCCAGCATGAAATAGATCATTGCGATGGAAAATTATTCATAGATTATTTGTCTAAATTAAAAAAATCCATAATAATTAAAAAGCTTTCAAAGAGAAAAAAAAGCCCTGAACGAATTGTAGTTTAATAAATGTTAAAAAAAATAATATTTATGGGCACGCCCTTATTTGCGGTGCCTGTATTAAAATCATTATATCAGAATGGTTATCCAATTTCTGTAGTTTATACACAGCCTCCTCAAAAATCGAATAGGGGAATGGGATTTAATAAATCTCCTATACAAGGTTTGTCCGAAACTCTAAATTTGGAAGTTAGAACTCCAAAATCAATAAAAAATAATAAAGATGAATATAATTATCTAAAAAAACTAGAAGCTGATATTGGAATTGTAGTTGCTTATGGACAATTACTACCTAAAGAAATATTAAATTTAACAAAAAAAGGTTTCATTAATATTCATGCCAGCCTTCTTCCTTTATGGCGCGGTTCAGCTCCAATAGAGAGATCTATAATGAATGGAGATAAACAAACTGGAATAAGTTTTATGAAAATTTCTGAGAAGCTTGACACTGGACCCATATGTAATTCTTATAGTTTGAATATTTTAGAAAATGAAAATGCTAAAAGTTTAACAGAGAGGCTTTCTTTATTATCAGCAGAAAAAATTTTAGATGAAGTTGATTTAATTTTAGAGGACAAAGCATCTTTTAAATTACAAGAAGCTTCAAAAGCTACTTATGCAAAAAAAATATTAAAATCTGAAGGAAAAATAGACTGGAATAATTCAGCCGAAAGTATCATTAGAAAAATAAATGGTTTGTATCCAACCCCTGGAGCTTGGTTTATTTTTAATGGCGAAAGATACAAAATTTTAGAAGCTAAAATTGGCAATAATCAAGGAAATTATGGCATGGTGTTAAATGATAGTTTAGAAATTGCATGTAAAAATAAATCGATTCAAATACTTACTATTCAAAGAGAAGGGAGAACAGCTAAAAAGGCTAGAGAATTTATTCTTGGTTCTTCAATTACAAAAGGATCGAATTTAAATAATGTATAGATATCAAGTCTTAATAGAATATGAAGGAACTAATTTTATAGGTTGGCAAATTCAATTAAAAGGGAAATCAGTTCAAAAATTAATACAAAACAAGTTATCAAAGCTTTTAAAGGAAAAAATTATTTTAGTAGGTGCGGGTAGAACAGATTCCGGTGTACATGCAATAGAGCAATCAGCTCATTTTGATGTTAAAAATAAAATTCAAAATATAGATAAAATGGTTAAATCTCTAAATTTTTTTTTAAATAGAAAAAAAATTTCTATAATTAATATTATTAAAAGAAATAAAAATTTTCATGCAAGGTATTTTGCCAAAGAAAGAGTATATAAATATTTTATTATTAATCGTTTAGCTACTCCTGTTATAGAAAATGAAAGGGCATGGCATATAAGAAAGAAACTAGATATTAAATTACTAAAAGAAGGTGCTAAAAAATTAGTAGGAACACATGACTTTAGCACAATGAGAGCAACAAATTGCTACGCTAAAAGTCCTATAAAAAAAATTAATAAAATAACTATAAAAAATGTAAATAGAAAAATTGAAATTGAATTTAGATCAAAATCTTTTTTAAGAAACCAAGTTAGATCAATGGTTGGATGTTTAAAATATTTAGCAGAAAATAAATGGAATATTAAAAAATTTGAAAATGTTTTAAAATCAAAAAAAAGAAAAAATTGTGCACCTCCAGCACCAGCTCATGGACTATATTTGGCTAAAGTTATTTATTAGTTCTATTTGATATTTTGAATCTTTTATTAATTCTCCATCTGCTAGGTTCACGAACTATGTAACCACAGCAGTTCTCCGATCCACACTTACATATAAAATTATCTAGATCTTCTTTTGAATAAGAAAACCCATAGTCATAGGATAATTCTTCACCTTTTTTAATATCTTTTATTGCGCTTATCCAAAGTTTAAGTCCTTTTCCTTCCACTTCGCAGTTTGGGTTACACGAATGGTTAATTAATCTTGCAGTGTTCCAATGGTAATCACCATCTAGATCCCATTTTTCATTTAAATTAAATAGGTAAATATCCCTTTCATTGTCAAATTTTGGGTTGGATTCTGTTTCTTTTTTACTAATTAGTTTACCAACATATTCAATAATTTTTTCTCCAACCTTTATGTTTTTTGATGCATAAAGCCCTCGTTTGTCGATGTTCGATTTTTTTACATTATATAATTTCACAAGATGGTACTTATAATATTTGATTTATTAATCAATTAAAACTCTATTAGTGCGTTAACATGCTCGTTTGCACTTTCAGCTAGGGCATTTAAGTCATACCCACCTTCAAGAATTGAAACTACTTTACCTTGCGTAAATTTATTTGTTGCATTTAAAGTTCTTTTAGTTATCTCATAAAAATCCTTTGAGCTTAATTCAAATTGAGCTAAAGGATCATCTTTATGGGCATCAAAACCTGCAGAGAATATTAAAAAATCAGGTTTATATTCAACCAATCTATCAAGGACTCTATCAAATGCGTTCAAATACTGATCTGAATTTGTGCCAGCTGGTAAAGGAATATTCAGTGAATTGTTGAAATCTCCTTTATCTTTATCAGTTCCACCGCCTGGATAAAAAGGATATTGATGAGTTGAAATATATAATGCATTTTTATTATTACGCATCACATCATAATTTCCATTTCCCCAATGTACATCAAAGTCAACACAAGCAATTCTTTTATATTTGTATTTACTAATTAAATAATTTGTAGCGATACCAGCATTTGATAAGCAGCAAAATCCCATTGCTTTATTTTTTTCAGCGTGGTGACCAGGAGGTCTTGCAAGACAAAATGCATTTTTGAATTTATTTTTCTCTATTCCGTCTATTGCTTTTATTGTTGATCCAGCAGCATCAAAAACTGCATTTTTACTTCCCGGAGACACTACTGTGTCGCCATCTAAAAATTTGAGACCACTTTGAGGAAAAGAATTTTTTAAATTATCTATATAATCTCTTGAGTGTGTCATGACCAATATATCTTCTGGCACAACTTTAGGCTGTTCCCAAACTATATCTTTTCTTTTCTTTAATTTATTTTTTATTGATAAAACTCTTTTTGGCTGTTCGGGGTGTCCATCCCCAGTAAAATGTTTTTCAGAAGAATCGGAACTTATAATTGCTGTTTTCATTTAAAAATAATTTTCTAAAATATTATAATATATTTTAGTCAATTTTTTTAAATCTGAAATCGACGTTCTTTCATTAACCATGTGAATAGTGTTATTTCTTAATCCTAACTCTAGTCTTGGAATTGAACCTAAAAATCGACTGTCACTTGTTCCACCTCTGCAATTTAATTTTGTTGAATTTCCTGTGATTTTCTTTACAATTTTTTTTACCATGTATATTTCTTTATTAGGCTGAGTGTAAAAAGCTTCACCACTAACTCTATATTCTATTCTAGTTTTACATTTTTCTTTTTTCGCAGTTGTATTAATTAGTTTATTTAACTTTTTCTTTAAAGAAGATGATTTGTATTTTGAGTTAAATCTTACATTAAATTTTGCACTTGCAGATTGTGGTACTACATTTTCAGACAAGTTTTCTACATTCATTTTTGTAAATTCCAGGTTTGATGGAGGCATAAATTTAGTACCTTTGTCTAGAGATGTATTTTTTAATTTTGTGATTATTTTAGCTAAAGCTGTACACGGATTAATGTATGACCCATAAAATGCTGAGTGGCCACTTTTGCCAAATACAGTTATTGTTCCATTCATAGAGCCACGTCTTCCTATTCTTATCTCATCACCGATGGATTTATTTGAAGATGGTTCGGCTATAATTGAAAAATCAATTTTTTCACCTCTTCTTTTCAGATATTTAATAATTGCAGGTGTTCCAAAGCCCGTTGTCTCCTCATCTGCAGCAATAATAATTGAAATTGAACCTTTAAATTTTTTATTTTTAATAAATTTGCTAATTGCACTTATAAAGCAAGCTATCCCACCTTTCATATCTTGAGATCCCCTACCATTTAAATATCCTTTTCTTACAACACCTTTAAATGGTGGAATTTTCCAATTGTTAAGGTTTGCAACTACATCGGTATGTCCTAAAAAATTTATATGTCGTTTTGAGTTACCATATTTTGCATACAAATTTAAAGCAGACTTTTGTCCTATTCCTTTTGATTTAATAATCTTACATCCAAAACCAATTGAGGAAAGTTTTCTTGATAAAAATTTCATTATACCTTTGTCCTCAGTTTTAACTGTTGGAAATCTTATTAGCTCTTGAGCTAACTTTATCTCATTAAAAATTTTCATTATTAATCTCTTAATAGGTCATTAATAGATGTTTTAGACCTTGTTTTTTCATCAACCTGTTTAATAATAACTGCACAATATAGGGAAGGTGCTGAAGGATTATTTTTGTCAGGTAAAGATCCAGGTACCACAACTGAATATGGAGGTATTTTTCCATACGTAATCTCGCCTGTTTTTCTATTTACAATTTTTGTTGATTGGCCAATATACATTCCCATACTTATTACAGATCCTTCTCCTACAATTACACCTTCTACAACCTCTGACATTGCTCCTAAAAAAACATTATCTTCAATAATTGTAGGTAATGCTTGTGCTGGCTCTAATACTCCTCCAACTCCACTTGCAGCAGATATATGACAATTTTTTCCAATTTGACTACAACTGCCTGCTCTAGCAAAAGTGTCAATCATTGTACCTTCATCAATGTATGCACCGATATTAACATAGCAAGGCATTAGGACTGCATTTTTGCCAACAAAAGATCCTTTTCTTACAGGCGAGTTTGGAACCATCCTAAAACCTGCTTTTTCATGATCTTTTTTTGTCCATCCGGCTGTTTTACCTTTAAGTAAGTGAGCTTTATCATACCAACTACTATAAGGACCATTTAAATTCTCCATTGGATAAATTCTAAAACTTAACATGATTGCCTTTTTAAGATGCTGATGGGTTACCCATTCTCCATTAATCTTTTCCGCAACTCTAACTTTTCCACTGTCTAAATCTGCAATGATTTGATTAATAGTATCTTTAATTTTTTTATCAGAATTAGGGTTTATTTTATCTTTATTTTCCCAAGCATCATTAATAATTTTTTCAATGTCATTCATATTCGTTATGCTGCTTTTAATATATTAATTTCTTTTAAAAAACTAGAAAGATTTTTAATTTTTAAATCTATAAAATCTTTATCAGAATCTTTTTTACCCCAATACTCATCATTAATCATCCATACTGTTTTCATACCAAGTTTTTTTGCGGGTTCCAAATTTTTTGCAATATCTTCAATAAAAACAGTTTCTTTAGGGTCTATTTTAAATTTTTTTGTTAGTTTTTTATAAGGTTCAATCGCGGGTTTTGGTATAAAATTACAGTCAACGATATCAAATATGCCATTGAAAAGGTCATCAATTCCTAAATGTTTTGTTATATTGTTTACATGATCATTTGATCCATTTGTAAAAACAATTTTTTTTGCATTAAGCTTCAAAAGCTCTTCTCTTAAAATTAAATCTTTTTTTAAAAAATCAAGATCTATATCATGAACATAATCAAGAAAGTCTTTTGGGTTGATTTTGTGGTGCACCATTAGTCCGTTTAAACTAGTATTGTATTTATGAAAGTAGTTAGTTTGAAGCTCTTTTGCTTTTTTTAAATCTAAATTTAATTTTTTTGCAATATATTCGGTCATTCTTTTGCTAACTTGACCAAAAACTTTTTCTAAATCAGAATAAAGAACTCCATCACAATCAAATATAAAATTTTTTATTTTTTTGAAATCTTTCATTTCCTTATTAAAGTTCCCGATCCTTTATCTGATAAAAGTTCAAATAGAATAGAATGGGCTTTTCTTCCATCTATAATTACCACACCTTTAACTCCTTTACTCGCAACATCTATACAGTTATTAATTTTAGGTATCATGCCGCCTGTTATTATATCATTACTTATCATCTCATTTGCTTTTAATGAGTTTATTTCTGAAATTAAATTCTGGTTTTTATCTAAAACCCCCTCTACATCACTTACAATCAATAGTCTTCTAGCTTTAAGTTCTTTTGCGATTGCTCCAGCTGTTGTATCCGCATTGATATTATACACTTGGTTATCAGAGTTTAATCCTAGAGGAGCTACTATAGGTATTTCATTTTTTTCAATAATTTGTTTCAAAATATCAGTTCTAATTTTATGTGGTGTACCAACAAATCCTAATTCTTTGTTATCAACAATTACATCAGTAATTATATTATAATCTTTTGATGTTACACTTTTAGCTTTACAAGAATTAATATTAAATGCTTTTACAATTTCCTTATTTAATTCTATTAATACATTTTCAACAACATTAATTATTTTACTATCTGTTACTCTTAATCCTTTAATAAAATTACTTTTAATATTTAATTCATTAAGTTTCGCAGTTATTCTGCTTCCCCCACCGTGAATTATACAAGGATTAAAATTAAGTTTCTTGAGAACAGATATATCTTGAATAAAATGTTTAAATAATTCTGGATTGTTAAGAACACTTCCACCACATTTAATTACTATATGTTCATTATTATATTTTTCTAAATACTTTTTAACTTCCTGAATTGAAGGACCATTTGAAGGTAAAATTTTTTCTAAGTTTACTTCTTCAATTGCTGTCATTTAAGTTGTTTTAACAGTCATTTTACTTTGTATGTAATATTGCTGAATCATCGTAAAAATATTGTTAAAAGTCCAGTAGATAACAAGTCCTGATGGGAACGGCGCGAGTATCACACACAAAAAAATAGGAAAGAATGCAAAAATCTTCTGTTGTATAGGATCTGGTGGTTTCGGATTCAATTTTTGCTGCAAAAACATACTGAGACCCATGGCGATTGGCCAAATTCCTATAATTAGAAATTCTGGTGGTGACCATGGAATTAAACCAAAAAGATTAAAAATAGTAGTGGGATCCTTGGCGCTCAGATCATGTATCCAACCATAAAAAGGCATATGTCGCATTTCAATAGTTACAAACAATACTTTGTATAAAGCAAAGAAAACGGGTATCTGAACGAGTATGGGAAGGCATCCGCTCATAGGATTGACCTTTTCACGTTTGTAAAGGGCCATCATGTCGGCCTGAAGTTTCATTTTATCATTCTTATGAAGCTCTTTTAGTCTTGTCATTTCCGGTTGAAGAAGTTTCATCTTTCCCATCGACCTGAAGGAAAAATTAGCAAGAGGGTAGAATACTAACCTAATGCAAACAGTTACTGCTATAATTGCCAAACCATAATTACCAAGTAATTTAAAGAAATAATCAATTGCAAAGAACAAGGGCTTCGTGAGGAAGTATAAAATTCCCCAGTCGATCGCAAGATCAAATTTATTAATGTTTAGGCTTTTTTCGTAACTATCAATTGTTTGAACTCTTTTAGCTGCAACAATAATTTGAATTTCTTCTTCTATAGTATCATTAGGTCCAACTTCTATACCTTCAGAAGATATATAATTAGCTCTAAATTTATTTTTATAATCAAAAGTTGTTTTAAATTGTTTGTTTCTAGGTGGAATAATTGAGGTAAGCCAGAATTTATCAGAATAGCCAAAAAATCCTTCCTGAGCAGTTTGTGTAAATTTCTTTTCTTGAATATCGTCGTAATCTTCTTCAATTAATTGATCATCAAGCACAGATAAAAATCCTTCATGAAGGATATAAAAACCAGATATTTCAGGAAGTTTATTTCTAATTATCTGTCCATAAGAATAAAAATTATAAGTTTTATCTGATGAATTAATTACTTTTTCTTTAACAGTAAATAAAAATTGATCGTCTAAACTTATATGTTTTTCAAATGTAATACCTTGAGAGTTATTCCAGACTAATTTTATAGGATTATTATTAGTTAATTTTTTATTTCCAGAAATTTCCCATATAGTAGAAGAATCTGGCACATCTATATTTTTATTTGTAGTTACAAAGCCACTTTCTATTAAATAACCGTCCTCAACTTTTCTTGGGCTTAACAAAGTAACTTTTTCATTACCATTAAGTTCAACATTGTATCCTTTAAAAGTTAAGTCATCTATTGTTGCTCCTTTAAGAGAAATAGATCCAACCACATTATCATTTTCAAACTGGATTCTATCATTTTCTGATAAAGCTTCTTTTCTAGTTAGTTTTGTGAAATTTTCATTTTTATCTATTGTAGGTGTATCAGTGTTTTCTAAAGTTTTTGTTTTTTCTATATTATTTTGCTTTACTTGGTTTGGTTGAGGTGGTTCAGCGAAAAAGAGGGAATAAAGAATTATAACAGCCGCTGATAATGATATTGCTGCAATGACATTTTTTGTATCCATGTTTATTTCGTTTGTCTTTCTTTTTTAACTGGATCGTATCCCCCATAACCAAACCATGGATTACATTTTATAATTCTAAAAAAAGATTTTTTTAAACCTACAATTAATCCATAAGATTTTAAAGAATCGATACAATATTGACTACAAGTAGGTTCAAACCTACAGCTATTAAGAAATATTGGGCTAATAAATATTTTATATAATTTTATAATAGCAATTAATATATAAGTTATAATTTTCATTATCTTAATTTATTAAATTCAGCAAACATTGTTTTTTTTAAATCTTCGAAAGAATGTTTTTTCAAAGCATTATCTTTAGCTAGTATTAAATATGAATAGTTAAAGTTTACTGAAATTTTTTTAACTGCTTCATTTACTAGATTTTTGATACGTCTTTTACAAAAATTTCTTTTTACAGCATTTCCTAATTTTTTTTTAGCAACAATACTTATGTTTAAATTTTTAGAATTTTTTTTAATTAATTTTTTATAAAACATAACAAAATATTTATTTGATAGCTTACGTCCCTTTAATAAACTTTTAAAATCCTCATTATTTTTTAATGCAATAATTTTGGTTTTCATTAATTAGACAGAAACAGTTAATTTCCTTCGAGCCTTTTTTCTTCTAGCAGATATAACCTTTCTTCCTTTTAAGGTTCTCATTCTTTTTCTAAAACCGTGCTTTCTTGCCCTACGCTTTTTTTTTGGATTCCATGTTCTTTTCATATATGTGTAATGTTAGTATTGTTAAAATTTTCGGTATTTATAGTGTATAAAATTGGATTATGCAAAGTATGAAAAATATTAAAATTTGGATAGCCCTGTTTTATTTGCTTATACTAATCGTATTTTTATATTTCCTATTTTCTAAATTAAACATTGGAGATGGTACTACCTATGATTTTATAAAATCTAATAGAGAGTATCTGTTTAGTTTTAAAGATCAAAATTTTGTTTTAGTCTTTTTTTATTGTGTGATAATTGGCATTTTATGGATTTTACTTCAAGGTTTTGGCTCACCTTTTGTTATGGCAGCAGGTTTTTTATTTGGACCCTATTTAGGAACAGTAATAGGTGTCATTTCTATGTCTATTGGTGCTACTCTTATATATACTTTTGCAAATTTTTTTTTTAAAGATTTCATAAAAGAAAAATTTTTAAAAAGGTTTAAAAATTTAGAAAGCAGATTTAGAAATAAAGAATTAACTTATATGATTATTTATCGTGTCATAGGGGGAACTCCTTTGCAATTACAAAATTTAATTCCATGTATGTTTTCTGTAAGAGTAAAAAACTATTTCATTGGTACCTTTGTTGGTTTTATACCTCAAATTTTTATAATGGCTAATTTAGGTTCTGGTTTAGAAAAACAAATAGAAAAAAATACAGAACTACCATCATTTACTCAAATAATTACATCTTATGAAATTTATATGCCAATTTTAGGTTTTTTACTTTTATTATTATTAGTTCTTATAATTAAAAATTTGTATTACAAAAATTAATTTGGCGCCCATAACCAGAATCGAACTGATGACCTCTTCCTTACCATGGAATTGCTCTACCAACTGAGCTATATGGGCTTTAGCTAATAATTTATAAATAATTAATATTTAAAAGAAAATTATTCAAATTATTTTCTTAATTTTTTACAAATTATAATATATTGTAATTTATAAGATTTGGACTCATCATGAAAGTGTATACAAAAATAATATTGGATAAAAATAACAAAACTATTCATGAAGAATCATATGACTATAAAGGCAGATGGTCTTATCTTGGAATTCATTATTCGTACAAAAACACCAGGAATCAAAAAGCAATGGAAAAAGCTGCGAAAAGAGAGCGTAGACTTGCTGAAAGAAAGGCAAAAAGAGAAGAAAAAGAAGGAAAAAAAAAGGAAGAAGATATTAATAAACTTAATGTAAACGAACCAATTTCACTTGAATTTATCACGAATCCAAATAAAAAAAAATGAGTATAAATAAAAAGATTAAGCTTTCTAATCTTGAAGAGGCTTTAAAAAAAAATTTAAAGAAAAGAAAAATTTCCAAAAAAAAATTTGCTAATAAAAAAAATAAATAAAATGATAATGAATGATAAATGGATTAAGAAGATGGCTCTTGAGCATAACATGATTGTTCCATTTAAAGATAAACAAATTTCAGAAGGTAAAATCAGCTCAGGATTGTCAAGTTTTGGGTACGACGCGACTCTTAGTGATAATTTTAAAATTTTTACAAATGTTCATTCAAGTATTGTTGACGTAAAAAACTTTGATGATTCCAATTTTATAGAGAAACAAGCTAAGGAAATTCTTTTACCAGGTAATTCATTTATGCTTGGTGCAACTGAAGAAATTTTTAGTTTACCTAGAGATGTAACTGCTATTTGTGTAGGAAAAAGTTCATACGCAAGAGCCGGCGTGATAGTTAATGTTACGCCTATAGAATGTTCTTTCGAAGGTTCCATCACTATCGAAATTTCAAATACATCACAAAACACTTGCAAGATTTATGCACACGAAGGAATTGCTCAATTTTTATTCTTTAAAGGAAATGATGAGCCAGATATTTCATACAAAGATAGATGTGGTAAATATCAAGGACAAAGAGGAGTCGTTGGACCTAGAATATTATCAAAAAAATAATTTATGCTTAAGTATGTAATTAAAGGCCCCAATAAAGGAGCCATAGGTTCAGTTAATATTGAAGGGGCAAAAAACAGTTGTTTACCCTTGCTAGCATCTTCAATTTTATTTCAAGACAGTATTGAATTAACTAATGCACCTATGGTTTCGGACGTTTTAACAATGTGTAATCTTTTAGAAGTGTTGGGATCTAAAGTAATAATTTCGGAAAAAAAAAAATCAATTAAAGTAATTAATAAAAATAAACATAAATTAATAGTACCTTATAAACTGATTTCGACAATGCGAGCTGGCGTGCTTTTAATGGGAGCTTTATTGGGAAGATATCCAAAAGATAAAATATCTTGTGCTCGCCCCGGTGGGTGCAGCCTTGGCGAACGCCCAACAAATTTTTCAATAGATGGTTTTAAACACTTAGGTGCACAATATAATCTAAAAAATGGATATACAAATTTAATAGCTAAAAATGGATTAGTTGGAAATACTTATAAATTTCCCAAGGTAAGCGTAACTGGAACAAGCAACATGATTCTAGCATCTGTTTTTGCAAAAAATACAACAACATTAAGAAACGTCTCCCGAGAACCAGAAGTTTTAGATTTAATAAATTTTTTAAATGCTAGTGCTAATTATAAATTTATTTATTTTAAGGGCTACAGAACTATTCAAATTAATTCTATAAAAAAACTAACAAAAGGTTCTCATCAAATTATTGGAGATAGAATTGAAGCATTTTCTTATTTATGTGTTGGAGCAATTACAAGAGGTAAAGTCAAAGTAAATAACGTAAATCCAAAACATCTTCCAAAAGAATTAGAAATTTTAAAAAAAATGGGATGTAAAATTAAAATAGATAATTTTTCAATAGGCATTGATGCTAAAAGAAAATTAAAACCAGTAAGTATAAAATCTGCTCCGTGGCCAAAATTTGCTACTGATAATTTACCTATTTTGATTGCAGTTTTAACAACTATCGATGGTAAAAGTAAAGTTGAAGAAAATGTCTTTTCTCAAAGATTTCAGTGTGTTCCAGAACTTAAACGAATGGTAGCATCGATAAAAATCAAAAAAAATACTGCTACAATAATTGGAAAAAAACTCCTTAGTGCAGAATGTATCTGTTCTGACCTGAGAACTGCATTTGCAATTATCCTTGGAGCTATAGCAGCTACTGGAACTTCTAAAATTTTTAGGGTCTACCACTCAAAAAGGGGCTACTATCAATTACCAAAAAAACTTAAAAAATTAGGAATAAATATAAAAGCTATTTCCTAGTATTATGGAAAAAAAATATTTTAAGAAAATTATTGCTCAAAATTCAAAAGATTTAGAGGTAATTTCTGCTTTATCATCAGGCTCCAAGGTTAAAATTGGAGATATAAAATACCTTAAGAAAAATAAAATATTTATAATTTCGATTAATAGAAAAGAAAAAGAAGTTAATAATGAAATTATAAATAGTATAATAAAATTTTCATTTATAGACTCTTGTAAATCAAAAAAAATTGATCAAAGAACCCCAGATAAGATTATTGAATTAATTACAATAAATATTTTAAAAAAAAATAATAATTATCAAATATTGTTTCTCTTTTCTAAAAATTCTTATATATCTTTGAAATCAGAGATAATAGATGTGGAACTTATAGACCAACAAAATAAAATAGAATGATTAAAATTTTAGATTCAAATAAAAAAAATTTTTATGTAAAGTTAAATCAACTTTTAAATAATAGGCGGAATGTTAAAAAATCTAACTTAAAAACTGTACAGAAAATAATTAATAATGTTAAAAAGAATAAGGATAAAGCTTTAATCTATTACGAAAAAAAATTTAATAATAATTCAAAAATTGTACCTAGCAAAAAACAGATTGAAAAAGCTATTAAGTCTTTGGATCCAAAAGTTAAAAAGGCGATAGATGATGCATACAAAAGAATTAAAGAGTGGCATTCCAAGCAAAAAATAAAAGATATATATTATAAAGATAAACTAAATAATAAGTTTTATTATAGAAAAGTTCCTATTAGCGATGTTGCTTGTTATGTGCCTTCAAATTTGCCTTCTTGTTTATTGATGTGTGCAACGCCAGCAATCTTATCTGGTGTTAAGCGTATAGTTATTTTAACACCAAGTGTTAATGGAAAATTAAACCCAGCAGTATATTATGCTGCATCAAAACTTAAGCTGAAGGAAATATATGCCGTTTCAGGAGCTTCTGCTGTTGCGGCTGCTGCTTATGGAACACCAACAATTAAGCCTGTTTCTAAGATAGTAGGAGCAGGCTCTTTATTTACTTCTTTAGCAAAAAGATTAGTTTCATTAGAAGGAGTTTGTGGCATAGAATCAGCTTTTCTTGGTCCTAGTGAAATTGTAGTTTGGGCTGATACCACATTATCAGCTAAAGAAATAGGATCGTCTTGTCTTGCACAATTAGAGCATAGCCCAGATAGTATGGCAATTTTTGTTACTAAAAGTAAAAAACTATTAAAGGAAGTTAAAATATCATTGTTACAACAACTTAAAGATTTAACAAATAAAACCATAATCCAAAAGAGCTTAAAAAATAATAGTGCATTAATTTATGCTTCGAGTGAAAAAAAAATAATATCAATATTGAACTTTATAGCACCCGAACACATCGAAATTGCAATAAAGAACTACAAAAAATATATTAATCAGATCAATAATGTAGGCTCTGTAGTTTTAGGAAAATATGGATGTATGGCAAGTAGCGATTATCATAGTCAACATCAACTACCAACACATGGCAGTGCTAAATATTCATCAGGATTAGGGGTTAAGGACTTTGTAAAGTTTATTAGTTACAATAAAATGACAAAAAAAGGTATTGCAAAATATGGTAATACCGGCTACGTCTTAAGCAAATATGAAAAGCTTATTGCCCATAGCAAGTCGATAAAAATAAAAATGAGAAAAAAATAAAGTGCCTAAAGAAGAAATTTTATCATATGACGGGGTTATTACAGAGCTACTTCCAAATGCAACTTTTAGGGTTAAATTACAAAACGGGCATTCGGTGGTAGCAGTTGCAAGCGGCAAGCTTCGCAAAAATAGAATACGCTGCTTGGCAGGTGATAAATGCAAAATTGAAATAAGTCCGTACGACTTGAGTCGCGGAAGGATAAGTTATAGGTATTAATTTTAAAATAAAAGCCGATGTAGCTCAGTAGTAGAGCAGTACCCTGAAAAGGTATGTGTCGCAAGTGCGATTCTTGCCATCGGCACCATAATCATTATTATGCTCGGCGTCCTCATTCTCCACAGGAATGCGTGCTGCTATTACACCAAAGGGGCATATCCTTTCTTTAATATTGTATTTATTATTCAAATTATTATAACTTATTTAGGTTTAAATAATATATCCCTTGCAATATCTTTTTTTATTATATAGTTAACGTTATGCTAAATTTTTTAGCAGAGTATAACAACGTAACAAGAAAGAGTAATAAGTATGAGTCAACTAAAAGGAACAGTGAAGTGGTTTAACGGGAAGAAAGGCTATGGCTTTATTCAACGTGAAGACGGCGAGAAGGACGTTTTTGTCCATGCCTCAGCCGTCCGTGAAGCCGGTCTCAAATTTCTTAATGAAAATGATAAGTTAGAATTTTCAGTTGAGGACGGCGAGAAGGGCCCTGCGGCAGTTGGATTAAAAAAAATCGACTAATTTCATCTAAATCAATGTATAGGAATTTAAAATGTCTAAAATAATGACATTTTAGTTCCTATACATACATCACTTGCAATTTATAAATAATGTGTTATCTAACCATCAATGATTAAAAATGTAACAATACCTGTAAACTCAAAAAGACACCATTTCCACGGTAGCTTCGTGCTATCGCTTTAGTCATATAAAAATTTAAATTTAATAATAATTAGTATAAAAAGAAAGGATATGCCCCTTTGGTGTAATAGCAGCACGCATTCCTGTGGAGAATGAGGACGCCGAGCATAACGGCGATGGGGTACCAAAAATGAATAAAGATAAGAAATTAACACCAAACTTACCAAGTGGGTTTCTAGATTATAAAGGAGATACACTAGAGTTAAAAAAGAGTATAATTAAAATTATAGAAGATAATTTTATAAATTTTGGGTTTTCAGCTCTAGAACAATCAATTTTTGAAATAAGTAAAAATATTGGAAGTTTCCTTGCAGACGATCCAAATAACCCTATGGCAGACGTTTATTCTTTTGAAGATGGAAAAGAGCAACTGACATATAGATATGACATGACTGCCGGTTTGGCTAGAATGTACGCAGCTAACTATCTAGAACTTCCACCTATTTACAAAAGGTATTGCATCGGTGATGTGGCACGACGTGAAAAGCCACAAAAAAAAATTCGTCTAAAATCGTTTACTCAAGCTGACTGTGATATTATAGGCAATGTAGATAAATATCAGGCTAATGCAGAATTATGCAATTTGATTGCAGATACACTTTTTAAATTAAACTTTAAAAAAGAACAATATAAAATATGTATAAGTAATAGAAAAATAATTGAGGGACTGATAAACGATCTTAAAATAACAGATGAAAAACAAAAATTAAAAGTTTTTAGAGCTATTGATAAACTAAGCAACCCAAATATTGGTTTATCTGGAGTAAGAGATTTGCTAGGAAGCAAAAGAACCGACAAATCAGGTGCGGTTCAAATTGGTGCAGATATTTCAAATGATCAGATTGACGCCATAATTAATTGTCTTCAATTAAAAGACTTAAAAGAAATAAATTCCATTTTAAAAAACCCTTTATCAAAAGAGGGGATAATGGAAACAGAAAAGTTATTAGAAATACTTGATTATGGAAAATATTCTAATCAGATTAAGTTTAGTATCGAAAAGGCTCGGGGAATAAATTATTATTCTGGGTGGTTAGTTGAAACGGAATTAAATATTCCCAATTTTGGTAGTGGATTATCAATTTGTAGTGGTGGGGAATATGCCAACTTAATAGGCTCATTCAAAGGCTTATCCACACCTGGCGTAGGTATAAGTTTTGGTGTTACGAGATTAACAGCGATTCTTTCAGAAATAAATCAACTAAAAGTTAGTGAGAAAAAACCAGTGCTGGTTTGTGTTATGGATATAAAATATTTATCAAAATATTATCAAATTTTAGAAGAACTGAGATCAAATGGAATTAATAGTGAAATTTATTTAGATAGCAAAAAAAATCTCGGAAAACAATTAACATATGCAAATAAAAGAGAATTACCGTTAGCTATTATTTGTGGAGAAAATGAATTTAAAGATAATAAAATTACAATAAAAAATCTCCTTGGAAAAAAAGGAGAAAATAATCAAATAACAGTTTCAAAAGACAATTTAATCAATGAAATCAAAAAAATTTTTAAATAGTATATCTAAATCTTTATCCACAAGAGGTTTTAGATATGTAGAGTTGGATACGGTTATACCTTTAGATTATATTAATAGAAAAACATCAGACAATTTTAGAAATTCAATGTTTACTTTTACAAATAAAAGTAATGAATTTGCATTAAGAAGTGACCTTTCAGTTATGAGTTTACTTAAATATGTAGAGAGTGGATCAAAAAAAAAGGCAAAATGGTGGTATCAAGGAGAAGTTTTTAGAAGAAATGAAAATAATGAAAGTCCTGTTTACAATCAGCTAGGATTTGAAATTCTTGGCAGTACCAATCAAAAAAAAGATGATGAAGAAATTTTAAACTCAGCGATTAAAATTGTTAATAAACTTAATTTAAAATCAGTGGAAGTTGTAATAGGTAATGTAAATATATTTAAAGAATTTCTTTATAAAATAAAAAAACTACCCAAGCGATGGGCTTCTTTATTATTACGGGCTTACAGTAATAGTGTTTATTTTAAAGAATTATTATACAGGCTAGAATCTTCAAATGACCTTGATGAATCGATAATTAATTATGACACAAAAATATATAAAAAATTAAAAAAAATGGATCCAGATCAAACAATTGGAAGAAGAAAAATTCGAGATATAATCAAAAGATTTGAAGATAAAAAATTTTTAGATCCAAGATTACCAGGAGAAGGAAAAAAAATTTCATTATTAATAAAGAAATTTCTTAAAATTTCAAAAGCTCCATTAAATAAAGCAAGAAATAGATTAAATAATTTTTTTAAAGAAAATGATATAAAGATAAAAATTAAGTATTTATTTCCTAAAAGTTTAGAAAAAAAAAACTCTATTAAAACTAATTTTAAAATTTTTGAAACATTAGATTATTATGATGGTTTAATTTTTAAAATTGTTGCAAAAAAAGGTAATTCAAAACGTGTTATTTGTAGTGGAGGAAGGCTAAAAACCTCGTTAATGAAAAAAAATATGTCTATTTGTGGTGCTGCAATAGATTTAAAAAACTTATGAAAAAGAATAATTTAACTTTGGGATTGGCTAATAAAGGTAGACTTGCGGATCGAAGCTTAAAATATTTAAAAAAAAGAAATTTAAAAATTATATATAATAAAAACAAAAGAAGTTTGTCTGGCAAAATAAAAGGAATGGAAAATGTTTATGTTAATTTGTTGCATGCAAGATCTGTAATTGATCTTTTAAGTCAAAACATAATTTCAATTGGTATTAGCGGATTAGATCTTTTAGCTGATGAGATTCCTTCAAAGAGAAATAAAATAAAAGTAATTAAAAGACTTGATTTTGGAATAGCAAAAATAATGGGAATCGTGCCACAATCTTTTTGTGATGTGAACACATGGGCTGATTTAGAAGCAATATCAGAAGAATTGAGAAAAAATAACGAGCCTCTTATTTGTTCAACTAAATATATAAATTTGGCCAGAAATGCTCTTCTTAAAAAAAATATAAAAAATTTTAGTATTACAAAATCTTTAGGCGCTACCGAGATAGATTGTGCTCAAAATAGATCTCACATGTTAATAGATGTCGTAGAAAGTGGAAAAACAATAAAATATAATAATCTTAAAACTTTTTTAGATTCAAAAATCATGGATACCTCAGCAGTTTTGTTAGCTAATAAACAGGCTTTAAAAAATAGAAATGTAGCAAAAATTGTAAAATTACTCTCAAGATAATAACTATTTTTAGCTCGGTAGTAGAGCAGTGCCCTGAAAATTTTGGAAAAAGATGCTTTCGTTCATGCTATTTTTAGCTCGGTAGTAGAGCAGTGCCCTGAAAATTTTGGAAAAAGATGCTTTCGTTCATGCTATTTTTAGCTCGGTAGTAGAGCAGTGCCCTGAAAATTTTGGAAAAAGATGCTTTCGTTCATGCTATTTAAAACTTTCTCTGTAAATTCTATTTCTTTCCCGTTTTTCATCCATCTGTTGTTCTGTTAAATTTTTATATCTTTCTTTTTCATATTTTCTCCCTCTCGGTCTATTTTTATTTTGTTTAGCTTTTTCTCTAAGATCAGTTTCTAAATCAAAAATTTCCTGAGCAGTTTTAGCTTTAGACCTTTCTTTCCTGAATAAATTTATACTTTCTTCTGTAGAATATTTATAAACTTGTTTAATATTTGCTGCATCTTTTCTTCTAGCTTTATATCCAAACTTTAAGTTATATCTTTTAATTAATCTTCTAATTACAGATTTTGAAATATTATAAGTTCCTGAACCCTCCAACATTTCTTTTTGAGACATAGTTTTTGCTTCATTAATTATAATGCTTCTTTTTTTTTTATCATTTATGATGCTCGGACCATATTGATTGGACTTATTTCTGATTATATTTGTCATTTATCAGTTTTTTTATTTTTTTTAAAGATTCTTCATTAGGAGGAAAGCAATAACTTTCTTTTCCAGAAATTATTGGTTCACTATTTACTTGTGATTTTTTATATTTATAAACTTCTAGTCTTATTGCTTTATTTCCTGCCTGCGTATTTTCAATATTAACGTAAAATCCTTTTGAGTTAAGTTTATTTACTTTTTCTTCAAATTCTTTTGAAATTGAAACCTGATATAGTTTAGTTTTTGAAATTTGATTATCTAAAGTTTGTGCCTTTAGATTATTGGTATTAAATTTTGGGTCATCTAGTCTGCTATAAATAATAGTACAACTTCTTTCCCCTCCAATTTGATTAT
This sequence comes from uncultured Pelagibacteraceae bacterium, assembly GCA_902551735.1. Lineage (GTDB taxonomy): Bacteria > Pseudomonadota > Alphaproteobacteria > Pelagibacterales > Pelagibacteraceae > Pelagibacter. The sequence goes on from CACDEK010000017.1 coordinate 19,256, forward strand.
CTTTTGGTAAATTTTTATTTATTTCATCTTTAGCACCTAAAACGTTAATTATGCTGTTTTTAGGTAGTTTATCAAAATATTTTTTTATAGCTTTATTTTTTTGATCAATCTTTGAATTTGAACCGAAATTAAATTTATCTTCAAATTTTTTTATAATTTTATTATTATTTCCAGTTTTTTTTGTGCCACTTGCCTTTATTAATTTACCTCTGCTTTCCCAATCTAAATTGCCTTTTTCAATTTGTTTTTCTAAAAATTGTTCTAATTGATTTGTCATATATTTTAAGAAACTTTTTCGTAATCGTTCATCATGTCTTCTAGATATTTATTTAATTCATCCAATTGCTTCATTTTTTCATCATCTTCGTTTTTTTCACTTATAACTCTTAGTGTATCAATTCTTGCAAGCTGCGCAGGAATTTTTGTAAATGGTGAAGGTGTATCTGAAGTGTCAAGTATTAGTTTTCCAACTCTTTTTTTTACTCTTTTATAATCTCTCAAGCTAAATATTTTGCAAAATTTTTCTTCTAGTTCTTCTTTTTTACAGTTGTCAAAAACTTTCATTTCAGCAAGTTTTTTTACATCGTCATTTTTAAAACGATTAAAAATATTTTTTCTTTCCTTAGGGCTATTATTTAAATTAAATTGATTCATTAAGTTTCTTTCTTCGTTCGTTATATTTAAAGAGTAAATTTTTTCTTCTGGGTGTTGATCAGTCTGGTCAAACTCTTTTTTTTCATTATAGCTTTCTTCCTGAATTAGTCTCACTTTGTTTGCAAGCTCCTCTTTATATTTCTTTAATAAATTATATCTCTTTCTTATTTCGGTCATACCTAATGTTTTATATTCTTCATCAAGTTCATACATTTCTTTTTTCATAATTATGGGAGCACGATTACTTTTTAATGTTCTGATCCATTTTTTGGACCTAGACAATGCCTCTTTTAAACCTTGTATGTCTAATGAAAGAATTTCCTCTGGATTTTTTCTAAAATCATATAGGTAATACCAACCAGGAAATATAGATTCTCCTAGATAAGTTCCACAATAAATTGTGGTTTTAAAATATGCTTCATGCCAACAAAAAATATCTTCCTTTTTTATTTTAGGTAGCACATCAGCTTTTCGTCTTAATTCTAAAGCAGCTGAAAAAACATCAGGCGCTTTATCATTTAATAGTTTGCCCAATTTTAGAGTGCTAAGTGTATCATGCCAACTGTCATGTGCTTTTTCAGTTGTTAATCCATTTGCCCTAAGCATTGTCTGTAGTTTGAAGCTTTTATTTCCTTTAGCATTGTTCTCATATTCAAGAGCATCAGGTGCAAATACCGAGCAAGCTCTAACAGCCGGAAGTAAATCAAATTGCTGTTTAGAAGTTATGTATGGAAATTTTAAATTAATAAATAGAGAATTATTCAAAAGTAAATTATCATAATTAAATCCATTGAACGTAGCGAATATAGTACCTTTGTCACTTAAGTGCTTAAAAGCCTTTTCCCACTCATCAACCAATTCACAGTTTGAAAGTTTTTGATTTTTTATATTTTTGATAGGAATATTGTGAGCTAGCATTGCATCAACTTCAAATGGTCTGCTATTTTTAAACCTTGAGTTAAGAGTACCAGATAAATCTTCTATTATTTTGAAATTATCATTTATGTCACAAGTAATCCACGATACAGATAAACACGTTGCTTTGAGAGCGCTACCAGCGTCGCTCTCACAATCAAACCAAGTTACTAGTTGTTGTTTCATTTATATTTCTACGCTCTTTTCTTTTCTTCTTTTTTTAAAAAATTTTTTATTTCTTTATTTTCCTCAAATAAACCTGGTATTTTTTCATTTTCGGGTTCATCTAATATTGAAACAAATCCCAAAGAATTAACAAATTCTCTTATAATTTTAGTATTCCCGTGTTTATTAATTAATTTATCAATATCAAATAAACTTATTTTTTTTCCTTTTGCGGAAAGTTTTTTCACATCTCTACCCTGTTCAATTAATTTCTTTTGTTCATTTTCTTTTTCTTTATTTAGATCTAAAGAATAATTTTTTTTTACTATATTTTTAAAAATCATTAATTCTTTTTTTAGTTCTTTATTTTCTTGATCAATTGCTCTAGTTTTTTTTAATAAATCTTCATGCAACTCTAGAGTTTTACTTGTTTCTTCTTGAACTTTGTTTATTTCAGCAGCAAGTTCTGCTTCAAACTTTACTTTTTGTAATTCAATTTCTCTCAGGTTCTCTTCATGATATTCTCCGAGTTTCCCTTTTTCCTTTTGTTTTCCAAAAAACCAACTTTTCTTTTCTTTTTCTTCCTTCTTTTTAATAGGTTCAAAACTAAATTGCCCAGATTTAATAACAACCTCTCCACCAATAATATTTGATTTTTTTAAATTATTAATTATGCTTCTTTTAATCAAAAAATTTCCTTTATTAAAATATGGCATTTTAGCTACTTTGAAATCTGTTGGAGAATAAAAAGATGGAAGATAATTCTCTCTTAGTTTTTCACAGA
>CACDEK010000018.1 GCA_902551735.1 uncultured Pelagibacteraceae bacterium
TACTTAATATTCCATTAATGAATTTATTATTATTTACAAAATCAGAAGTATGATTTGTAAAATCATACAAGCCAGATCCACTAGTTTTTAAAATTATTTGATGAAAAACTTGCTTCATTTTTAATTTTTAGATTTAAAATTTATTCCATATCTAGATCTACGTCCTTTTCTTAATCCAAAAGGCCCTGGAATAAATAAAGTCAAAGGTTTAGTTCCTGATTTAAGATCAACTCTATGTAAGTTATTAGCAGATCTAAAACCAATATACCCTGGTGGTCTCCAATGTTTGCCATTTTTTAATGTTTCCCAATAACCTCCTCGTAAAACAATTGTAATGTAAGGGCAAAGGTGAGAATGAACACCTTCTCCATGATCATCGTCCAACATTTCATGTATTATAATATTAAAAGGAAACCACCTCTAATTGCTGCTCCAAAACATGAGCCTGCATTTTTTTCTATTACAACTTTACCTGCCATCATATTTTCTGCGCATGACCATCCAACACGGCCATTAACTCTAACTATAGGACCATCTATTGAACCAACGCCAAAATAACCTAAACTACCTTCAAAAATTAAGTTTAATTTATTTAATATACCAACGCCCAAGCTATGCTTTCCTTGAGGATTTTTTATTACTATTGTTCCGTATCCTTCGCTCATCAAAGAGTCAATTTTTCTGTTTGCTTCTTTGCAATCTAAATCTTTAACATCAAGTTCAGTTCTTTTATTAAAGTCTACATCGTGAGTACCCCAATAGAAAAAATTTTCTGCTTCATCAGGATTGAAAAATTTTTGCTGTGTTTTTCCAGTCAAAACTTCCGTATGCATACCCATTGACTGGGCTTTTGTTTTTTTTTGATCTGTCTTTAAATTTGCCATACTTTTACTTCTCCATCAAAAGGATCGTAAGTTGTTATTTCTTGAGGAAGGATTGATCTAATTGCTATTTCTTCTGATCCCATTGCAACTAAATCATCCGATTCATATAAAACCAAAGGTTTTGCTGCCATCGTATCTTTTGCCATACCTAAAGAGTCTTTTGTTGCTACAAAGTAAGTAAAAACACCATCAAGCCCAGTTAAAGACTCTTTCATTCCTTCTTCTAAAGTTGCACCATTTCTCATTTTTTCTGCAAGAAAAACAGCAATTAATTCTGAGTCACATTCAGACATAAAACGCATTCCTTTGTTTTCAAGAGCTCTTCGGTTATTCCAATAGTTAGTTAATTGACCATTATGAACCACTGAAACATCAGCAAAAGGATAACCCCAAAAAGGATGGGCAGATTTAATATCAACCCCAGACTCGGTAGCCATTCTTGCATGACCAATGCCATGAGTGCCTTTTACTTTGTTTAATTCATACCTATCACAAACAGTCTTTGCATCACCTAGGTCCTTTATTAACTCAAGTGATTTTCCTATAGAAAGGATTTCAACCATTTCAACACTTTCAATTTTTTTTGAAAAATCCATTAAATCTTTATCGTACTTAATTTCATATCTAAAAGAATATGGAGTTAACCTTTCTTCTTTAACAATTATTGCACCAAGTTCAGAAAGTTTTTTGTCCACCATTTTTTTTCTTGTATCGTAAACACTAACATCTTCATTTATCGATGTACTTCCTTCACCTACGTTTTCACCTACTTTAAATCTCATTATAAAGTTTTGCCCATCATTATCAGCATAAAGGGCATACCCTGTTGAGTCGGGACCTCTATGTTTTAATGCTTGGAGCATACTTTGTAATTCTTTACCTACATCAGAAGATTTTCCTCTATGAATTAACCCTGCGATCCCGCACATATAATTGTCCTTCCTTTACTTTTTTAATACTTATTTACTATGGTAAGCAGTCTAAATAAGTATCTAGGTCCCACTGAGTAGTCGCACCTAAGAATTTTTCCCATTCGTCGTTTTTATACCAATGAAATACTTTATACATTTCATCTGGCATTGCCGATTTTATAACTTCGTCTTCAGCTAATCTGTCTAAAGCCTCTCCTAGACTTAATGGAAGTTTTTTAACATCTTTACCTGCTTTTTTAGCTTCATACATACTTCTAGATTCTGGCTTAGATGGTTTTAGATTTTTTGAGATACCATGGTCACACGCTTTTAACAAAGCTGCACCTAAAAGATATGGATTATGCATAGAGTCAACTGATCTATACTCAAATCTTCCAGGAGCTGATACTCTTAGACCGCAAGTTCTGTTTTGATATCCCCAATCTGCATAAACAGGAGCCCAGAAACCCTGGTCCCACAGTCTTCTGTAAGAGTTAACTGTTGAAGATCCTAGAGCAGTTAAAGCAGGCAAGTGTTCCATTATTCCAGCAATGGACTGTAAACCAACTTTACCTGGTAGCTGCATATCTTTAGTATCAGGCATAAAAGTATTTGTGCCTCCCTGCACATAACCAAACACCTCTTCTACTCCAGGTAATTTTTTATTACCTAATTTGTTTGTTACAACTTTTCCACCTTTCCATAAAGACATGTTTGTATGGCAACCACTTGCAGATACACCCATAAATGGTTTTGTCATAAAGCAGGCTATTAAATTATGTTCTCTTGCTACTTGCGCACAAATTTGTCTGTAAGTAGAAAGTCTATCAGCGTTTCTCAAGACATTGTCATATGTCCAATTTAATTCTAATTGTCCTGGAGCATCTTCATGGTCACCTTGGATCATATCTAAACCCATGGCTGAAGCGTACTCAATGACTTTCATGAAAACTGGTCTTAATGACTCAAATTGGTCTATATGATAGCAGTATGGTTTAGAAAAACCAGAACCAGTTGGAGTTCCGTCAGGATTTTTTGTCAACCACATCATTTCAGGTTCAGTTCCAACTCTCAATTCTAAACCATGTTTTTTCTCAAATTCATTCATAAATATTCTGAGATTTCCTCGACAATCAGAGGTTAAATGTCCCCCAGGATTTGTTCTTTCTTCTCTGTTTCTAAAACATGTAACAAAAACTCTTCCAACTCTTTTGTCCCAAGGTAATTGACAGAAAGTTTCAGGGTCAGGTATACCAACAAGCTCCATAGCTTCGGGGCCGTAACCGATATAATTTTTGTGTCTGTCTACAAATAAGTTAGCAGTAGATCCATAAACTAATTGAAAACCTTTTTCTGCAGTTCTTTCCCAATGGTCTGCTGGAATTCCTTTACCAACAACACGTCCTGTTACAGATATAAATTGGTAATAAATGTATGTAATTCCTAATTCGTTAATTTTTTCTCTGACTTTTTTAACTAACTTAGCTCTACCAGGTTGGTTTACATGTTTTTCTAGATCTGTCATTTTTCTCCTCCAAAGAATTTTTTATTAACTCTAAAGTTAGCTGATATTTTAATTTGTGTCCACATTGTAAGTTTAACTCCAAGGGAAAGGACTGTTCGAAGTGGGGTGTAATTCTCCCTTCGCGTATCGGTTGAATCTAAATGGTTTTAAAAGTTCACTTTCTTTTCCCAGTATTTCTCCAGCAACTAAATGACCAACACCTAACATTTTGTAACCGTGATTTGCATCAGCTATCATATAAACATTTTCACAAAACCTATCAAAGATAGGAAATGAGTCTGGAGTTAAACAACCCAATCCACCTGAAGGACCTTTTCTATATAAATTAGATTTTCCTTCAAAACGTTTTTGACAATGAGCCAAAGCAGATGTCCACATCTCAGAAAATGCATCTGTAGTTTGGTAGTCTGCAGATTCAATTCCATATGGATCCACTTTAACTTTATCAAAATGTTTTTGCACAATGTAAGGTGAAGTACCACCTTGTACACCCAAACCTTCAATATCTGGCTTATAATAAATTCCCCAAAGTTTATCAGTTATTAGTTTTTTATCTTTATCAGAATACAATGGAGCATCTGTATCAACATGAATTACAGGAGGTTGCTTTCCATCATTAGTTCTTAAATAGTCTGCATCAACACCTAAAACACCTTCTTGTAAAAACCAATAAGTCCACATATCAACATTATGTATTTTACCATCTTTTCCTTTTACTTCGGTAGATTTTGGTAATTCTAACATATTCCAAAAATCTCTTACCCATGGACCTGCACCTATAACAACTTGATCACAATCAATAGTTCCTTTGTCAGTTACCACTCCTGTTATAGCATTACTATTACTTCCTCTTTTAAATCCTGTAACCTTAACTCCTTTATGAACGTTTACTCCATTTGAGTTTGCTTTTTTTTCTATAGCTTTAATTGAATCTTTGTTAAATGCGTATCCACCTTTTTTTTCATGAAGTACACTAGTTATTCCCTGCGCCTGCCAATCATCAAACATTCCCTTCATATATTTCATACAGTCTTTTTCACCTTCAATAAAAACAGATTCATATCCAATTGTTTTTTGTTGTTCATAAATACTAGCAACATCTTTATGCATTACTTCAGGTGAAATTTGCATGTAGCCAACCGGATTATATTTAAATGCTTTTGGATCGCTTTCCCATACCGAAACTGAGTGAGCCATAAGTTCTCTCATTGCAGGTTGGAAATAATTATTTCTAACAACACCACATGCTATTCCGCTTGCACCAGCTGCAGTATCTTTTTTTTCTAATACAACAATGTCATTTGGGTTTTTGTATGTCTCTGAAAGTTTCCATGCTGTACTTAATCCATGGATGCCACCTCCAATTATTACAACTTTTGCTTTTGTAGGCAAACTTGACATATATCTTGAGTCCGTAACAAAACAAAAAATTTTTTTAAATCCTATTTTTTACTACTAAAAACTATATATAAAAAGAATACCTTAATTATATTATTTCTTAGATATATCCAAAAAAATATACTACTTAGTATGAGCCATAAGTATTATAAACCAGCTAAGTCTAGGTTGCAGAGAAGCGAGCTAGCGGTTCCTGGATCATCTCCTAAAATGTTTGAAAAAGCATTAAATTCAAACGCTGACTATATTTTTTTAGATCTTGAGGATGCAGTTGCTCCAAATGACAAAATTCAAGCCCGCCAAAATATTATCAAAGCACTTAAAGAGATAAATTGGAAAGAAAAAGGAAAAACTATTTCTGTAAGAATTAACAGTTTAGATACACATTATATGTACAGTGATTTGGTAAACATTGTTGAACAAGCAGGTGATAAAGTTGACACTATACTAGTGCCTAAAGCAGGAACAGGTAGTGATGTATATATGGTTGACTGTTTATTAACACAAATTGAAACCAATAAAAAACTTAAAAACAAAATTGGAATTGAATGTTTGATCGAAACAGCATTAGGCATGTCAAACATAAAAGAGATTGCTAAATCGAGTGAAAGAGTAGAGGCTTTACATTTTGGAGTTGCTGATTACGCTGCAAGTTTAAGAGCAAGAACAGTTGTTATAGGAGGATTAAATCCTGACTATCCAGGAGATCAATGGCATCATGGATTGTCTCAACTGGTTATGACTTGCAGAGCTTATGGGCTAAGAGCTATTGACGGACCATTTGGAGATTTTAATGACCCTGATGCATATATAGCATCAGCAAAAAGAGCAGCGGCAATTGGCATTGAGGGAAAGTGGGCAATTCATCCTTCACAAATTGATCTTGCAAACAAAGTTTTTTCACCACCAGAAGCCGAAGTAAATAAAGCAAAAAGAATTCTTGAAGAACTAGATAAAGCAGCAAAAGAAGGTAAGGGCGCCGCACAACTGGATGGAAGAATGATCGATGCTGCTTCAGCACGTATGGCCGAAAATATTGTAAACATAAATAAACTAATAACTAATAAATAAAATGGATATTCACGAATACCAAGCAAAAAAAATACTTTCAGGATTTGGGGTAACAATACCAAGAGGAGGAATTGTTTATAGTCCTGAAAATGCCGAAAACAAAGCACGTGAACTTGGAGGATCAAAATGGGTGGTTAAAGCGCAAATACATTCAGGCGCAAGAGGAAAAGCTGGAGGAATTGTTGTTTGTAATAGTGAATTAGAAGTTGCACAAGCAACTGATAAACTTCTTGGAAAAAAATTAGTTACTAACCAAACTGGACCCGAAGGAAAAATTGTTAATAGAGTTTATATTGAAGAAGCAACAGATATAAAAAAAGAATTATATTTAGGATTAGTTTTTGACCGAAGTTCAGAAAGTATAATGGTTGTTGCTTCCACAGAGGGAGGAATGAGTGTCGAAGAAATTTCAAAAAAAAAACCAGAAACTATAATTAGATCAAAAATAGAAGTAGCTGTTGGTATGCAACAATTTCAAGCTAGAGAAATTGCTTTCGGATTAGGAATTGAACCTAAGCTTATTTCTAGAATGGCAGAAGCAATAACAGGATGTTATAGAGCATTTAGTGAATTAGATGCTACCATGGTTGAAGTAAATCCATTAGTTGTTTCTAATCAGGAACAAATATTAGCTTTAGATTGTAAAATGAGTTTTGACAACAATGCTTTATTTAGAAGAAATCAAGTTTCTGAATTAAGAGACAAAACTCAGGAAAATTCTAATGAAGTTTATGCGTCTGACAGAGGTTTAAATTATGTAAGTCTTGAAGGTAATATTGGTAATATAATCAATGGAGCAGGGCTAGCAATGGCATCAATGGATATGATTAAATTAGCAGGAGGTGAACCAGCTAATTTTCTTGATGTTGGCGGAGGTGCAACACCAGAAAAAATCGTAAAAGCATTTAAACTTATTTCAATGGACAAAAAAGTTAAAGTAATATTGGTAAATATTTTTGCAGGTATAAACAGATGTGATTGGGTTGCTGAAGGAATAGTTCAGGCTTTAGAAAAAATTGATATTAAAATGCCACTAGTTATTCGACTTGCTGGAACAAATGTAGAGAAGGGAAATAAAATATTAAAAGATAGTAAAATAAATTATATTGAAGCATCAACATTAGAAGACGCCGCCAATAAAGCCGTTAAGGCTCTTAAAGAAATGGAAAAATAAATAATGTCAATTTTAATTGATAAAAAAACTAAAATAATCGTTCAGGGTTTTACTGGTAAAATAGGAACTTTTCACTCTGAAGAAATGATAAAATATGGAACTAATATTGTTGGTGGAGTAACTCCGGGAAAGGGAGGTCAGGTTCATTTGAATTTTCCGGTCTTTAACACTGTAAAAGAAGCAGTAACAAAAACTGGTGCTACAGCATCAGTTTTGTTTGTTCCGCCAGCTTTTGCAGCAGACTCAGCAATGGAGGCCGCTGACGCTGGAATAAAAACATGTGTAGCAATCACTGATGGAATACCTTCTCATGACATGATTAGAATAAAAAGATATATGAGAAGATATTCAAGAAATGAAAAAATGACATTAATAGGACCTAATTGTGCAGGAGTAATTAGTCCAGGAAAATCTTTATTGGGCATAATGCCAGGACACATATATAAAGAGGGAAAAGTTGGTATCATAGGTAGATCAGGTACACTTGGATATGAAGCGGCTCAACAATTAAAAAATTTAAACATAGGTATCTCCACAAGTGTTGGAATTGGAGGAGATCCAATAAATGGAAGTTCTTTTAAGGATATAATTGAAAAATTTGAACAAGATAATGAAACGGATGCAGTCTTAATGATAGGAGAAATAGGTGGGCCTCAGGAAGTAGCAGCAGGAAAATTTGCAAAAGAAAATATGAAAAAACCAGTTATAGCTTATATAGCGGGATTGACAGCACCAAAAGGAAGAGTAATGGGCCATGCAGGTGCAATTGTATCCGCTTATGGAGAAAGTGCAGTTGAAAAAGTTGAACTCTTAAAAGAATGTGGGGTTATTATTTCTAAAAACCCTTCAGTTATGGGAGAAACAGTAAAATCAACTTTAAATAGTAAAATTTAAAATACAAACAAATAGTTTATAGCAAATGCTAAAAAGAGATCTCTATTACGAAAGAATACCTACAAAGTCTTTAAGGGAAGATGTTAGATACCTAGGAAATATTTTAGGGAGAGTAATAAAAAAACAGGAAGGAGAAAGTTTTTTTAATTTAGTAGAGAGAATAAGATTGCTTTCAAAAGCAAACATTAAAAATAAAAATAATAAAAATAGATTTAATAAAATTACTTCGGAAATTCAAAGACTTAAACCAATTAAAATATTTAAATTAGCACGAGCATTTACTCATTTTATGAATTTTATTAATCTTGCTGAATCCATAGATGCCTCTAGAAAACTAGACGAATTTGAAAATTCTGGTTTGAAAGATAAACATAAGAATATTTTTATTGAGGAAATTTTTGAAAATCTTTTTAAAAACAAAAAAATTAAACCTCAAAAAATTTACAATATTGCAAAAAATCTAAATATTGGAATAGTTCTTACGGCTCATCCAACTGAAGTTAAAAGAAGAACTTTAATACAAAAATACCATAAAATAACTGAGATAATGGATCAAAGAAATCTTTTGAAGGACAAGCCATCACGATTAAAAATTTTAGATAAAAAACTTTATGATGAGTTTACAATTATTTGGAATACTGACGATTTAAAAAGATTCAAACCGACCCCTGCCGAAGAAGCAAGGTGGGGGTTAGCAGTAATCGAAGATAGTCTTTGGGAAACAATTCCAAAAGTTTATAGAAGATTAAATGCTATTTTCTTAAAACATATGGGAAAGGGTTTGCCTAAAAATTTTAATCCAATTGAATTTGGATCTTGGATGGGAGGAGATAGAGATGGTAATCCAAATGTAACAGCTCCGATTACTAAAGAAGTAATACTTTTATCAAGATGGGAAGCAGCGAAATTATATGAGAAAGAATTAACAAAATTAATTAGAGGACTTTCAATGGAAAAATGTTCAAAAAAAATTCTGAAAACTACTGGAAAAACTTTTGAACCTTATAGAGTTTATTTAAGACCCTTAAGAGACGAAATGAGAAGAACACATAGATTAATAGAAAGACACTTAGTAGCAAAAAAACCATTAAACAAAAAAAAACTTTTATCTTCTAAAGAGGAAATTCTAAAACCTTTAAGAGTTGTAAGAGAGTCATTAGAACAAAACAAAAATGAAAATATTGCTAGTGGTGATTTGCTTGATTTAATGAGACGAGCTAAATGTTTCGGTATAAATTTAGCAAAATTAGACATAAGACAAGAGTCATCAAGACATTCACAACTATTAGCAGAATATGTAAAGACAAAAAATAACTCAAATTATTTAAATTGGGATGAAAATAAAAAAATTAAATATTTGATAAGTGAAATGAAGAAAAATAGAAAAAGTTTCAAAAATTTTAATTTTAAAAATAAAGAAAATAAAGAAGTTTGGTCAACTTTTAAGCTTTTAGCTGATGAGCCATTAGAATGTTTGGGCGCTTATGTAATATCAATGACTTCAGCAGCTTCAGATGTCTTAGCAGTTTATTTAATGCAAATGCATGCAAATATTAAAAATAAACTACGGGTAGTTCCACTTTTTGAAACTTTGCAAGATTTAAAAAATGCAAAATTCATTATGGAAAAACTCTTTTCATTTAGCTGGTACAGAAAATTAATTAAAAACAAACAAGAAATTATGATTGGTTATTCTGATTCCAGCAAAGATGCTGGAAAATTATCTGCTAGTTGGCATCAATATAAACTGCAAGAAGAAGTTTTAATTATCGCAAAAAAATATAAAATTGACCTTACTTTTTTCCATGGCAGAGGTGGTTCACATGGAAGGGGCGGCGGACCAATCCAAGCAACGATGAGATCACAACCTCCAAATTCGGTATATGGCCGTATTAGAATTACTGACCAAGGAGAAATGATCCAACAAAAATATGGTTATGAACCTTTAGCGAAATACAATTTATGTAGCTACATAGGATCTGTAATGCAGGCTACTTTAAATCCACCCCCACATCCTAAAGATAGTTGGAGAAAATTAATAGAAGAAATGACAAAAATTTCTACCTTAGCATATAGAAAAAATATAAATGATAACTCAGATTTTATAAGATACTTTAAAACTGTTACACCCCACTTAGCTCTTGGAAAATTATCAATAGGATCAAGACCTTCTAAAAGAAAAAATTTAGATAATATTCAAAGCCTAAGAGCAATACCTTGGGTATTTGCATGGACGCAAATAAGATTAATGTTGCCTGCTTGGTTGGGAACTGGTGATGCCTTAAAATATTCATCAGTTAAAAATAACAAAATTATTCTAACTGATATGGAAAAAAATTGGCCGTTTTTTAATTCTACAATGGATATTTTAGATATGGTTATTTCAAAAGTTGACCCAGAGATATCAGAGGTTTATGAAAATATTCTTGCAGATAAAAAATTAAGAAATGTAGGTGATAAACTTAGATCTGATTTTAGTATAATTAAAAAATTAAATAGATACATAACTCCACGAGAAATCATTAATCAGAGAAAAAAATTTAGAACAACGGTCCTAGTTAGAAATATTTATTCCGAAGTTTTAAATATACTACAAGCTGTGGTTATGAATAAAATATCAAAGAAAAAACTTAAATCTAATGATAAGAAATACCTTAATGATGCGATGATGACATCAATAGCAGGTATCTCTGCAGCTATGAAGAATACTGGTTAAAGAGTAATATTTTTTAGAGTATTCAAATATTCATCAAACTCTTTGGCAAAAGATGCTGTGGGCTTTATATTTTTTTTTCTTTGATCTATAGAAGTTTTTTCTAAAAAAAAGAAACCTTTTTCACAAGCTTCGTTGATAATTAAAGCAGATTTTGGTCTTGATGTTTTAAATAATTGTGTCTTTAATTCTTCAACAGATATATTTTTTGCTGATTTGTAAGCTGACATTACTATCAACATCATATGATAATGTGATGGTGACTTTCTAAAAAAGTAGTTACTCGAACGATGAGATTGTTTCATCTGCTCTTCCCAAAAATCTAAAAGTCCTTTAGTTGTTTTTATCATTTATGCTCTGACTCTTGTTTTCTGTGGATCATAAAAGGGAAAAGCTACTACTTTTGCTGGAATTCTTTTTTGATGTCCATCAATTTTACCTACTTCTACATTTGTTCCTAATTCAGTATAGTTAATGTCCATCCTACATAAGGCAATATTTTTGCCTAGAGCTGGAGAAATCATTCCACTTGTAATAACTCCTATTTGAGCTTTTCCTACGTGTACGCAGTCCCCATGGTTTGCTTGCTCTTTGCCAATTAATTCCAATCCAACTAATTTTTTTTGTGGTGATGCTTTTCTTTTTATTAAGGCTTCTTTACCAACGAAATTGTCTTCTTTAGTTTTAAGGGCTACAGAAAAACCAATTCCTGCTTCAAAGGGATCTGTTTGATCGTCAAATTCAAATCCATAAAAAATAAGTCCAGCTTCAATTCTTACCATGTCTAAAGCCTCTAAACCCATTGGCGCTATACCTAAATCTTTTCCATTTTCCCAAACTTTATCCCAGATTTCTGAAGCATCTTTAGGATGACACCATATTTCAAAGCCTAATTCTCCTGTATAACCAGTTCTAGAGACAATAATTGGTGTTCCCATTTCATTACCAATTCTACCTATGGAAAATCTAAACCATTGAAGTTCATTTATTGTTGGTTGTGTTGGCGCACTCCAAAAGAATTTTTCTAAAATTTTTCTGCTATTTGGGCCTTGAACTGAAATATTATGAATTTGATCAGTAGAGGATTTTATCCAGGCATTATAGTTTTTTTTCTTAGCTAGTTCTCTTAACCAGGTTCCACCATATTCTTGTCCACCAATCCATCTAAAATTTTCTTTTCCAAGACGAAAAATAGTTCCGTCATCTATCATGCAGCCATTTTCGTAGCACATTGCTGAGTAACTCACTTGTCCTATTGAAAGTTTTTTTATATTACGTGTCAAAGCATATTGCATTAAACTTTCAGCATCTGGTCCATTTATTTCAAATTTTCTTAAAGGCGAAAGATCAATTGCTATAGCTTTTTCTCTACAGGAGTTGTATTCTTTAATTGTTCCATATTTTGTATAATTATTTGCTAACCAATACCCATTATAATCAATAAAGTTTCTAGTAAGTTTTGATGTTTTGTTGTGAAATCCTGTTTCTCTGGTTAATTTTGGTTCTGAGTCTGTTTTCATTCTAAATGCTACCGCTTTTGAAAATTCTTTCTTTTTATCATAAGTTCTAACAAAGATCTCAGTTGGATTCCACCCATTACAATTATCAATATCGCTAGGACATGCAGTAGTTCCACATGTCAGATCCTTTAAAGCTCTCAATAGAACATAATCTCCAGGTCGAGCATAAGACTCATCGCCCATGATAGCATTTTGTCCACCTAAAACGGTGTTAAAAAAAAGGTTTATAGCCGGCCATCCTTTTCTTTTTTCTACTCCATATTTTTCCAATTCAGCGTTTAAATTATCTGAGCAGTTAGCATGACCAAAATATCCAGCATCTTCATAATATTTTGATGTACATGCTAAGTTAAAAGTATCGTGTCTTCCAACAGTATCCCTCACAACTTCAAGCATAGGTTCATGATCCATATCAAAAAATTTTGACAACAAACCAGGTCCCGGATAAAGAGCACCCATAAAAGTTCTTGTAGTCAGAGGATCCAAACCTCTTTCAATTCCTTTTTCTAACTTTGCTGTATCAAAAGCTAAAAAATCTGAACATTGTCTTCCGTATGGATTAATTATTTGAATATAATCTCCTTTTTTAATTTCATACGAAGACGCAGTACTACGTTCAATAACAAATTCGTTTAAAGGATCTCTAAGTGGTTCAGGAATAATTTTTTGGTCTTTTATTTTATTTGGGTTTGCTCTTTTAACCATAATTGTTATATCCGTAGGAGGATTTTGGTTTTCAATATTCATGGGACCACCTGGTGTTGCAAATATACAAACACAATTATCCTTCGATTTAATTTTTATTTTTTCTTCAGCTTTACATTGCGGATCAAAAACCAAACTTGATTTGGCTTTATTAATATCTAACTTCTTTTTTTTTAATTGATAAATTATTGTCTGGATGTTTTCTTTTTTTCTAGAGAGAATTTTTTTAATTTCGTTTGCATTACCATTTTCTTTTAAGTTTAATATTGAAGAGTCTGTTGTTCCTTTATTATTAAAAACTACAATTTCTAATAATTGTTTTCCTTCATTATTTATAATCTCAATTTCATCATCAGGTGAAATTTCAATTATTGACAAATCATCACCACCAATACAATACCTTTCAACCCCAGGTGGTAAAATTCTAAGACCAGGTTCTCTTATATCTAAACTAGTTAGTTCCATTTTTTATATATAATTTAATACTAATAAAATTATATATAAATGTATAAGTTAATAAAAAAACCATTTTGGACTTAATGAGATTGACTAAGCTTTTAAATAATAACATACTTAATTACTTAATATATTAAGAAAGGGGTAACTATGAAGAATAAAAATATGCCACTAATTATAGGTATAGTGGTTGTCGTAGTTCTTGGTCTTGTTTTCTTTATGCAAGGCGATGATAAATCTGCGAAAAAAGCAGGCTCATGTTTTGGAGCAGCAATTAGAGGTGGTGATTTAGTATGTAAAGGAAGTGTTGGAGCAAGAACTGGTATTGACCAAAAAGGCGGTACAATAATAGTTGGTGGTGATGCTGGTGCATTTACAGGTTTTATGATGCAAAGAGGTAGAATTGTTATTTTAGGAGATGTGGGAATTAACTTAGGTGACTCTATGTATGATGGAACAATATATGTTGGTGGAAAAATTGGTTCTTTTGGAAGTGATGCTATAGAAGCGCCTATGACAAAAAATGACATTGATTGGTTGAATAGAAAACTTAAAGTGGCTGAAATTGGTGATAATTTTGATGTATCTAAAATGACTAAAGTTGTAGCCGGCAAAAAACTTTGGAATTACGATGCATTAGAACCAACTGAGAAAAAAGGAGCTATATAATGGCAAGAAAAAAAAATGGAAAAGCTAAAGCTAACGGGCATACAAATGGAAAAAGTGAGTTCGCAAAAAGAAACAAAAGTTTGCTTGGTTATAATTCAATTTTTACACCAGATGTAATTGACGACATTCATATTAAAGCTCAGTTAGGTAGATACAGAATGCGAGGAATGGCATTAATGAAAAAAATTCCAACATTTGATGATCTAGTTTTTTTACCAGGAACATTAACAAGATTTGTAATTGAAGGTTATAGAGAAAAGTGTGAGACAAAAACAGTTATAGGACCTAGATGTGAAAACCCAATTGAATTAGATATTCCAGTTTACATAACAGGAATGAGTTTTGGTGCTCTTTCATATGAAGCAAAAACTGCTTTAGCTAGAGGAGCCACAATGGCTGGAAGCGCCACATGTTCAGGTGAAGGTGGAATGATACCTGATGAAAGAAGATATTCAGAAAAATGGTATTATCAATGTATTCAATCTAGATATGGATTTAATCCTCATCACGCTCAACTAGCAGATGGAATAGAAGTATTTATTGGCCAAGGACAAAAAGTTGGTATGGGAGGTCATTTGATGGGACAAAAAGTTACTGACCAAGTTGCAGAAATGAGATCTTTGCCTGCAGGAATAGATCAAAGATCACCTGCCAGACACCCTGATTGGTTGGGGCCAGATGATTTAGCATTAAAAGTTCAAGAATTAAGAGAGTTAACAAAAAATAAAGTACCTATTCAATTAAAACTTGGTGCAGCAAAAGTTTATGATGATGTTCGTATGGCTGCAAAATGTGATCCTGACTCAATTTATCTAGATGGTATGGAAGGTTCAACAGGTGCTGGCCCACACATAGCTGCAGCTAATACAGGAATACCTGGAATAGCAGCAATTAGGGAAGCGAGAAGAGCTTTAGACGATGTAGGTCAAACAGGTAAAGTAACTTTAATATATGCGGGAGGTGTTAGAGATGGCGCAGATATGGCAAAAGCACTTGCTTTAGGTGCAGATGCTATTGCTATCGGAACTGGCGCTATGATTGCGCTTAACTGTAATAAAGAAATTCCAGAATCTAATTTTGAAAAAGAAATGGGAGTTCCAGCCGGACACTGTTATCACTGTCACACAGGACGTTGTCCCGTTGGTGTTGCAACTCAGGATCCTAAATTAAGAAAAAGATTAAACCCAGATGATGCAGCATTAAGAGTTTATAATTACTTACATACAATGACGTTGGAAGCTCAACTATTAGCTAGGGCATGTGGTAAAACAAATATTCATTCATTAGAGCCAGAAGATATGGCAGCATTAACTATGGAAGCTTCTGCACTAGCAAAAGTTCCATTATCAGGAACAAATCATACAGTAGGAGTTGACGACTTCCATAAAATTTAAAAGATATGGCAAAAAAAAGTAAAAATAAGAAAAAAATTATAAAAAAAACTAAAGGCCAGCTGGGAAAAAAGAAAGAAACAGCTAGAGAGAAAATGATTGGTCAAACTATTGGATATAGATATGACGTAAATTTACTACCTGATTATAGAAAACTTACTCCATTTTTAAAAAAATATATTGAGCATATGGGTTGGGATGATCTTAATTGGTTAGAAGATGTTCATATGGGTTATGAAGAAAACAGGCCAGCAGTTTTTGATAGAAATGCAAATGGTTGGGTAACAATTCCTAGAAAAATTAAATTACCAGATAATCAGCAAGATAGAGACATGATTGCAAGAGAACTATTAGTAAAATTTCAAATGTCTCCGAATCATCCATTGGTTGATTTAAAAAAAGCATATTTAAAGTTTTAGTTTTTTTACCTCACTCAATCAAGAGTTGAGAATATTTACAAAAGTTAACGTCCATCTTAGGTTTTTTTAATTATAACTATTTGTCACAATCATTAAAATTGCATACAGTTTCAATAAACTAATAAGGGAGGAAGACATGACTGACCAATTAGGCGCTCTGACTACCATATTTACAGAATTTTACTACTGGATAACGGTAGTACTTATGTTTTTAATTCACGTAGGTTTCTGTATGTATGAAGTTGGTGCATCTAGGTACAAACATCACCAACATACCCTAATGAAAAATACAATGCTAATACCTTTGGTAACAGTAACGTGGTTTTTATTTGGATGGTGGATTTATTGGGCTTTCCCAACAGGACCAGGACTTGCACCTTCAATAATGAATGAAAGTGCTGCATTAATTACTGATGAGTCAGCTTTTAGTGCGAAATGGTACGTTCCGAGTAGTGATCTAATGGCGGTAAACTTAGGTGACCACATTAGTGGAGTATTCTGGGCAGCGTTCCTATTATTTTCTTGGACTGCTGCATCGATCGTCTCTGGAGCTGTTATTGAAAGAATTACAACTTTTGCATTTGGAATTTTAGCGATTGCAATTGGATCTGTATTTTGGACAATTGACGCTGCATGGGGATGGCATTTCGATGGCTGGATGCTTAAACTTTTAGGATACCATGATGCTTATGCATCAGGTGTAATTCACGCAGTTGCAGGTGGATTTGCTTTAGGTATTCTTATCGTTTTAGGACCTAGAATTGGAAAATTTTCATCTAGTGGTGAACCGAGAAATATAGGACCAAGAAATCCTTGGCTGGTAACAATTGGATTATTTTTAATTTATACTGGTTTCTGGGGATTCTATGCTGCTTGTAATATACCAATATTCGATCTAGGACCAGAATATGGTATGGAAGGCGTAACATACTGGACAGCAACAAACATATACGTAACCCCTACTACACTTAGTGGTATTACAATGAACTTCTTGATGTCGTTATCAGGCGGTTTGTTAGCCGGATATTTGATCTCGGGTAAAGATCCGTTCTGGACATACTCAAGTGGATTAGCAGGTATCATCTGTGCTTCAGCAGGTAATGACTTATACCATCCAATACAATCAATGATCATAGCTATGATCGGTGTTGTGGTTGCATATAAATTGCATTACTGGGTTGAGCGTAAATTTAAAATTGATGATGCTGTTGGTGCAGTAGCGGTACATGGTTATGCAGGAGTCGCTGGACTTATAATTTGTGGTTTCGTTCTTAACGGATATCCTTCATCTGGATACAGTGTTGGAGCTATGTGGGTAGGAACAGACTATGCACCAATCAATCCTTTGGGAATGTTTATAGGTGCAATTATAATGTTCGTGATACTTGGATTAATACCAGGCTGGATCATTGCTAAAATACTTCATGGAATGGGCAAATTAAGAATCCCTCGTGAGGTTGAAATAGCTGGTCTTGACTATGATATGTTGGAAGCTTCTAAAAATGATGAAAAAGCAGTTTCATCAGCAACAAGGTAAAGGAGATAAACTATGGCAACAGTAAATAACTGGATTGATCATTTAAGTGCAGCTGAAGTTCAAGGCGCGGTTTATCCCGGCGTTGGAACTGAAGGTGTTTTAGTAATAATTGCTGTTATTTTATGGATTGGATGGCATGTTCTACAGAACAATGCAGAATCTAAACACATGGATGAAATGGCAAGAAAGAGACACTCTGCTAATGATCATAAAAGCAACATTACAGATTGGTAATTAAATTTATTTAAAGGGCGCAATTTTTGCGCCCTTTATACAATGCTCACTTAAGAAATGTCTGATAATAATTCTGAAGAAAATATTAACAAGACACCTCATAAAATGTCGAGACTAGCTTGGCCAAAAGCTAAATATGGTGTTGTTATTGCTGTATTAATCATAATTGTGGTAAATTTAATCTTTTACAAAGATACAATTTTTTCTTTTTTAAAATAAATATATGTTAAGTTAAATAATGACAAAAAATTTAGCAAAAATAGCAAAGCAAAAAAAAATAAAATATTTTTTAATTAGTTTTGTCGACTTGTTCGGAGTATTAAGATCAAAACTTGTGCCTTCTCAAGCTATTTCAGAAATGCAAAAAAATGGTGCTGGTTTTGCTGGTTTTGCAACTTGGTTAGACATGACGCCAGCTGATACTGATATGTTTGCTATACCAGACCCAAACAGTTTAATTCAACTGCCGTGGAATAAAGAGGTTGGTTGGTTAGCCTCTGATTTAATAATGAATGGAAAGCCCGTCAAAGCATCACCAAGAGTAATGTTAAAAGATCAAATAAAGCAACTTTCAAAAAAAAATTTAAAAATGAAGTCTGGAGTAGAGTGTGAATATTTTTTAATTAATCAAGATGGGTCTGGAATCGCCGATCAAAGAGATATTCAATCGAAACCATGTTATGATCAATCAGCATTAATGCGAAGATATGATTTAATTAAAGAAATTTGTGATTGTATGATTGAAATGGGTTGGGGCCCTTACCAGAATGACCATGAAGATGCTAATGGACAATTTGAAATGAACTGGAACTATGATGATTGTTTGGTTACTGCTGACAGACATGTGTTCTTTAAATATATGGTCAAATCTTTAGCTGAAAAGCATGGGTTAAGAGCAACATTTATGCCAAAACCTTTTGAAAACTTAACAGGAAATGGGTGTCACTCACATGTTTCGCTATGGAGTGAAAAAAGTAATAGATTTTTAGATAATGGTGATCGATACGGCTTAAGTAGATTGGCCTATAATTTCTTAGGTGGAATAATGAAAATTGCACAGCCACTATCTGCTTTTTTTAATCCAACAATCAATAGTTATAGACGTATTAACGCCCCTCCAACAAAGTCGGGTGCTTCTTGGTCTCCGAGCAGCATATCTTATTCTGGAAATAATAGAACTCATATGATTAGAATTCCTGATCCAGGAAGATTTGAACTAAGACTGATGGATGGTTCGGCCAATCCGTATTTATTACAAGTGGGAGTTATTTCAGCTGGTTTATATGGTATAAATAATAAGTCTGACCCTGGTGAACCTTTAAACTGTAATATGTACACTGAATATAAAAATTATCAAAATCTAAAAAAATTGCCCGATGAAATCGAAGATGCAATAGATTATTTAGAAGATAGTAAAGAAATCAAAGATAGTTTTGGAGAAGATGTAATTAATAGTTATATAAAACTTAAAAGACAAGAAATTGATGAATTCAATAGAACTGATAGATTTGACAAAAAAGCTCCTATTTCAGAATGGGAAAAAAATAACACTTTAGACTGCTAATACATGTCTATAAAATCTGAAGTAGAAAAGTGGAAATATTCAAATTTCTTATCAAACAAAAAAAATAATTTTGATAAAAGCAAAATTTTAAATATTCTTACTAAAAATGATATAGATGATGCTTACAAAACAATATCAAAATGGGACAATTATTCACCCACTCCACTTAAAAATTTAAAAAAACTTTCAAAAAAATTAAAGCTAAACCAAATTTTTTACAAAGATGAGTCAAAAAGATTTCATTTAAAATCATTTAAGGCACTTGGAGGAGCATATGCAGTTGAAAAAGTAACAAAAGGAAATAAAGAAATAGTTATTTCTACAGCTACAGCTGGGAATCATGGAAGATCAGTTGCCTGGGGAGCTAAAAAATTAGGATTAAAATGTAAAATTTTTATTAGCGAATTTGTAAGCGAGTTTAGAGCAGAAGTTATGAGAAGTTTTGGTGCAGAAGTAATAAGAGTTAAGGGAAATTATGATAATTCTTTGAAAGAATGTATTAAAAAATCAGAACAAAATAATTGGCAAATCGTTCAGGATGTCGCGTGGCAAGATTATAAATTGGTACCTAAATTAACTATGGCAGGATATTCAGTAATGATGAAAGAGATTGCAGATCAATTAAATAATCAAAATATCTCACACGTAATACTTCAAGTGGGAGTTGGAGGTATGGCCGCAGCAATGGTAGCAGGTATAGCCAGATATTTAAACTATGTACCAGTGATTATTTTAGTAGAGCCTGAAAGTGCAGCCTGTGCATTAGAAAGTATTAAAGCAGAAAAATTGAAAAAAATTTCTATTGAAAAAGAAAGTATAATGGGTGGTATGTCCTGCGATGAAGTTTCTTTAGTTCCATGGGAAATACTGAAAAATTCTGTAAACCATTGTGTAACTGTATCCGATGACTACATTGCTCCAACAATTAAATCTTTAGCTAATAGTGAATTTAGTGATGAAAAAATTATTGGAGGCGAATGTTCAACACCTGGAATTGTAAGTCTAATAGGTTTGAGTAACGACTCTTTAATTAAAGAAAAAATAAATTTAAACGAAAACTCAAACGTTCTTTTATTTGGTTGCGAAGGTGATGCTGATGAAGAATTGTATAAAAAATTATTAAATTCATAACCATATGAAAAAAAATTTATTAATAATAGTTTTATTATATTTTACTTTTACTGTTTTTTCTTATGGTGCCGCTTCATCGGGTAGTAATGGATATTCAAATTATGATAAGGGGGCTTCACTTATAAAAAAAGCAAAAAAACTTGAAGAAAAAGGCAAAACCGAAAAGGCACTAAAAAGATACAAAAAAGCCTTAGAATATTTATCTAAATCCAATAAAAAAAACCCAAATCAACCTGATACCTTAAATTATCTAGGTTTTGCACTTAGAAAACTTGGTAACTTTGAAGAAGCAGAAAAATACTATTTAATTGGTCTTAATATTAAACCTGATCATAATGGAATTAATGAATATTTAGGTGAATTATATATTCAAACTAACCGTATAGAGCTAGCTAAAGAAAGACTTGAAGTTCTTAAAAACTGCAAGTGTGAAGAGTACACTGAATTAAAAGAGTTAATAGATAATAATTAATGTCATTAAACAAAAAAAATGACAAAAAAGATTTTTATAAACTTTTTAAACCTCAGTTAACCCCAAAAAAAATGCTAGAGCTTGGAGTTTTTGGTGGTTCATATTTTGGTTTAAAGATAAAAGAATATCCAAAAGATTGGTTTAAAAATGCAAAAATAAGTAAAAATTTTGATGTGAACATAAATCGGTTTAAAGTTAAATCTGGTTTATCAAGAAAAGAGTGGTTAGAAAAAGGGTGGATATTTAAAGAAGATCCGCTCGGTTGGTTTCAATGGTATTGTAGATTTTTTATGGGTAGAAGAATAAATAATATTGATGAAATTCAAATAAAAAGGTGGATAAATTTTAAACGACATGTAATAGCAATTAAAAAAAATTGTGAACCTACAGATCTTCATTGTAGACGTAGACAAAGACAAGCTATATTGCAATGGGCTTATAACCCTTTTTTATAAAATTATTATTCACCAATAAAATGATATGATATTTTTCTAACTTGGTCTTCTATTCTGTGTTCAAATAAATATAAGGCTTGCCAGGTTCCTAAAACAATTTTCTTATCTTTTATGCTTAATGTTAAGTGACTATTAGTTAAGGCTGATTTAATATGAGCAGGC
>CACDEK010000019.1 GCA_902551735.1 uncultured Pelagibacteraceae bacterium
TTAAGCAGCAATTCTTTTGCAGATAATCATAGCATCGAGCCATATAGGCTAAATGTTTTTACTAAATGGTTGTTTGACAATGGATATCATGAATATCTAGAAATAAATGAAACTTTAACCAAACAAGCTGCAGTATGTAAAGCAGAACCTAAATATAGCAATCTTTGGTACTATAATAAATGCGATCAACCTAAATACAAGAATAATCTTAAAATAAAAAATAATCTTAAAATAAAAATTTTTGAAGGATGGATTCCCGAAGATGATACAGGAAAATCAAAAAAATATAATCATGAAACTTTGTTATATGAATTTTTTAAATTGAATGTATTCCCTTTCGTTAGAGAAAAACGTAGATCACCTGATAAATATGAAATAGCTCCATCTTCAAATCCGTATAAATTTAAATCAAACTTACAAGAAGACAAATATATAGACAAAAAATTAAAAAAAACAGGTTTAGTTAGTTATTTACGTTTTGAGGAGGGACAAATTACAATTGACAAAATTAGTCCAAATGATCGATTTGGAAAATTTATAAATAATAAAACAAAACTAAGATCAATGTCAGTTGGTAAAACAATGGTATCTTATGTGACAGGTCATGCAATTTGTGGTGGTTATATTGACAGCGTTAACTCAAGATTAAATGATTGGCCATTAATTGAAGATACACTTTATTACGATCAAAAATTAATTGATCTTTTAAATTTTAAAGCTGGTGATCGAAACTATGTCCAGAGCCATGAATTACGTATAAAAGATACAGGTTTTGCTGGTGTTAATCATCACCATGACATTGAAGAATATATCTCTGTTTTTAAAAACACTGAAAAAATAAAAAATGCACCATTTAATTACAGTCAAATGGCTACAGAATTAATTTTAAATTATGTTTTATTTAAAACAGGTGATGATTTTGAAAAAATTTTAGAAAAAACATTTAAGGAAAAAGCTAAAATTGAAGATAGCGTCTTTTTCTTTAAGGTTCGAAATTCATCTAAACAAAGAGGTGATGCAAACAATCAATTTATGGCAACACGATATGATTATTTAAGAATAGCTAAAGCAATGTTGGATGATTGGCAAAATGATACATGTGTTGGTAAATATTTAAAAACAATTTGGAAAAATAGAGTAGATACAGAGAACGAAAAAAGAAGAAGGGAGGGAAAAAAAACTTCATGGTCATATGCTAGTGGATATGCAGGACAATTTCGAACTCACTTCAAAGGAATAGATAAAAATAGACCTATAATGGGAATGCATGGTCGTGGAGGACAACAAATAGTTATTGATTTTGAAAGATCTAGAATAGTTGCAGTTAACGCAGTATTTGAAAATTATAATTATGACAAGATAGTGTATAGACCAATCAGAAAAGGAGATTGATAAAACATTTAAATATCTCTAGGATTTTATAGGACAACCAGAGCAAGACCAAAGCATAGACAGATAAAATAAAAAAATTTTACTTATTATTCTTGTTCAATTATAAATATTAGCATAAACACTGATGAAAATAACTCATGCCCTCGTGGTGAAATTGGTAGACACAAAGGACTTAAAATCCTTGCCCATTAGGGAGTGCCAGTTCGAGTCTGGCCGAGGGCACCATTAGAAAATGAATAAACCATCTTTAGTTTTTGATAATAATAAAAAATCTTTAGTAATAAAGTTAATCTTAGAAAAAAAAATTAAATTTGTATCAATTAATAAATCTAATTTTATTGTTGTTGTTGGTGGTGATGGATTTATGCTTCAAACACTTAAAAAATTTTATAAATTAAAAAAACCATTTTATGGAATTAATTCTGGAAGTTATGGGTTTTTAATGAATAAATTTTCAAAAAAAAAAACTGTGAGAAATTTATTAAGAAGTAGAAGTATAACTATATTTCCTCTAGAGATGACTGTTAAAAATAAATTTGGAAAACTTAAAAAGTCTATTGCTATAAATGAGATTTCAATTTTAAGACAGAGTAGACAGGCTGCATCTATTTCAATTAATTCTGGAGCTAAAAAAATTATTAAAAAATTAATAGCAGATGGAGTTTTGGTATCAACACCCGCAGGCAGTACAGCTTATAATTTATCTGTACATGGTCCGATATTAAATTTGGATTCAAAAAAACTTTCTATATCTCCAATCAGTCCTTTTAGACCAAGAAGATGGAAAGGTAAAATAGTTAGTGAAAAATCTAGTATAAGTATAAAAAATTTAAATTCCAAAAAAAGACCAATAAGTGCTGTTGCAGATAATGTTGAAGTTAGAAATGTTAAATTTGTAAAAATTAAAATTAACAAAAAAATATTTTTTAAATTGCTTTATGATAAAAACAATAGTTTGCAAAAAAAAATAAAAATAGAACAGCTAAGAAAAGAAACAAGTTTAAAGTAATGGTGCCCCCACACGGACTCGAACCGCGGACCTACTGATTACAAATCAGTTGCTCTACCAGCTGAGCTATAGGGGCTCAAAAGTTTTTTTAAAGACAATTTAAATATTATCAAGCTATTTTTTATGTTTATTTATATAATGAAAAACTATTGATGCACTATTAGATACGTTTAAACTCTCTATTTTTTCATTTATTTTTATTTTAACTATAAAATCTGCATATTTTTCAGTATGTTTTTTTATTCCGTAGCCTTCAGAACCAAATAATAGAACAATATTTCCTTTCCATTCAATTTTTGTGAAATCTTCATTACTATTTGAGTCAAATCCATATACCCAAAAATTATTTTCCCTTAAATACTTTAATGTTGTGTTAATATTTGAAACTGTAAAAATATTTTGATGTTCTATAGTCCCACTCGAAGTTTTGTACATTAATTTGCTATCTGATGGAAAATGTCTATCTTTAAAAATTAGTCCATCTATATTAAAAGATGCTGCGCTTCTAATAATTGATCCTATATTTCTTGGATCGGTTATTTCGTTAAGACATGCAAAAGTAAGATTTTTTTTTTTTTTAATAAAATCTTTTAAATCTAATTTTTCTAGATCCTCTACTTCCGCAACAAAACCTTGATGAAGTATTCCTTCGTTTTTACAATAGTTATCTAATTCTTTTTTTGTTTTAAAAAAAATTTTTATATTTTTTAATAAATTTATTTTTTGATTTTCTCTATGTATAGTTTTTTTTGACTCTTCTGTTAAAAAAACTCTTAAAACTTTTCTATTGGTATTTTTTAAAGCTTCTATCACAGCATGTTTTCCTACTATAAAAAAAGTAGATTTATTCATTATTTTCCTTAATTTCTTTCATTTTATCAGCTTTTTACCTTTAATTCTGATATTGCATTTATACAATAAAAATATATAAAACCCATGTTGTTTAAAGCTTTATTGAACAAGGGGACGCTTTCCCCTGCATTTTTAGGAGGGGTACCAAAGCGGTCAAATGGGGCGGGCTGTAAACCCGTTGACTTCGGTCTTCGAAGGTTCGAATCCTTCCCCCTCCACCATTAATAAAATTTTATTCAACATTGGAGTGCACACTTGGGTATGCGGGTGTAGTTCAGTGGTAGAACACTAGCCTTCCAAGCTGGTTGCGTGAGTTCGATTCTCATCACCCGCTCCAAAAATTAAAAGTAAATGAATATATAAAGAGGTAAAAAAAGTAATGTCGAAGGAAAAATTTGTAAGAAATAAACCGCATTGTAATATTGGTACAATCGGACATGTCGATCACGGTAAAACTACTTTAACTGCAGCAATAACAAAAGTTTTGTCTGAAGCAGGAGGTGCAAAGTTTGTTGCCTATGACCAGATCGATAAAGCACCTGAAGAAAAAGAAAGAGGAATAACTATTTCAACTGCACACGTTGAATATGAAACTGAAAAAAGACATTACGCGCATGTAGATTGCCCAGGTCATGCTGACTATGTTAAAAATATGATTACTGGTGCAGCGCAAATGGACGGAGCTATTCTTGTAGTTAATGCAGCTGATGGTCCTATGCCTCAAACAAGAGAGCATATTCTTCTAGCGAGACAAGTTGGAGTTCCAGCTCTTGTAGTTTTTTTAAATAAAGTAGATCAAGTTAAAGATAAAGAGTTATTAGAACTTGTTGAAGAAGAAATAAAAGAATTATTAACATCGTATAAATTTCCTGGAGACAAAACTCCGATTATCAAAGGTTCAGCGCTAGCGGCAGTTGAAGGTAAAGATGAAGCGATGGGAAAAAATGCAATTTTAGAACTTATGAAAGCGGTTGATGAACATATACCTCAACCTGATAGACCAAAAGACAAGCCTTTTTTAATGCCTGTGGAAGATGTTTTTTCCATTTCTGGAAGAGGTACGGTTGTTACTGGTAGAGTTGAACAAGGAGTTGTAAAAACTGGTGAAGAGGTAGAAATTGTAGGTATTAAAGAAACAAAGAAATCAGTTTGTACTGGAGTTGAAATGTTTAGAAAACTTTTGGATACAGGTGAAGCTGGAGATAATATTGGAGCACTATTAAGAGGTGTTGAAAGAACCGATGTCGAAAGAGGACAAGTATTAGCAAAACCTGGTTCAGTAACACCACATACTAAGTTTGAATGTCAAGCATATGTATTAAAAAAAGAAGAGGGTGGAAGACACACTCCTTTCTTTACTAAATATAGACCACAATTTTATTTTAGAACTACAGATGTAACTGGTGAAGTAGAATTGCCATCGGGTACTGAAATGGTTATGCCCGGCGATGACTCAAAATTCACAGTTAAATTAATTACACCAATAGCGATGAGTGAAAAATTAAATTTTGCTATTCGTGAAGGTGGTAGAACAGTAGGAGCTGGAGTAGTAACAAAAATTTTAGAGTAAACTCCTTTAGGAGTGTAGCTCAATTGGTAGAGCGCCGGTCTCCAAAACCGGAGGTTGGGGGTTCGATTCCCTCCGCTCCTGCCAAAATAAATAATTTATGAAAAATCCACTTAAATTTATTCAAGAAGTAAAACAGGAAGCTTTTAGAGTTACTTGGCCTACTTCTAAAGAAACACTGCAAGGGACTTTAATGGTTGTAGCGATGGCTATAGTTGCATCAATATTTTTTTTGCTTTTGGATCAGGTTTTAAAATTTCTATTAGAGATTCTACTAAAAGTGAGTATTTAATGAAAAACTGGTATATTGTTCAATCACATTCAAATTTTGAAAATAAAGTAGCAAAAATAATAAAAGAAGAATCTGAAAAATTAAATTTTTCAAGCAAAATTGATGAAATTATTGTACCCACTCATGACATAACTGAAGTTAGAAGGGGTAAAAGGGTGCAAAGAAAAAAAAAATACTTTCCAGGTTATATATTGATTAAATCTGAAATGGATAATGAGTTATACCATATGATTAAAAATATAAAAAAAGTAAGTGGTTTTCTTGGAACAAAAGGTACACCTGTACCTGTTTCCGATAAAGAGATTGAAAAGATATTAGGACAAATTAAAGATGGTGTAGCACAACCAAAATCTGCTATAGATTATTCTATTGGTGAAAAAGTCCAGGTTATAGATGGACCATTTGCATCATTTAATGGATTAATTGAGGATATTGATGAAGAAAAATCTAGATTAAAAGTTGCAGTATCAATTTTTGGTAGACCAACACCAGTTGATTTAGAATATAACCAAGTAGAGAAAGTAAGTTAATGGCAAAAAAAGAAATTACAGGATTTGTTAAATTACAAATTAAAGGTGGTCAAGCTAATCCTGCTCCACCAGTTGGCCCTGCTCTAGGCCAAAGAGGAATAAATATAATGGAATTTTGCAAAGCATTTAATGAAAAAACTAAAAACTTTATGGGCAAACCTGTGCCAGTGGTAATAACTGTATATAAAGATAAAAAGTTTGATTTTATTATTAAATCTCCTCCAGCATCTCATTTTATTAAAGAAGCAGCTAAATTAAAAGGTGGATCTAGTGAACCTGGTAGACAAATTGTTGCATCTATTACAAAAAAGCAGGCTGAAGAGATTGCAAAAAAAAAGATGACCGATTTAAACGCTCACGATCTTGAAGAAGCAGTAAAAATTATATCTGGATCAGCCAGATCTATGGGTATAGAGGTAAAAGAATAATGACTTCAAAAAGATATAATAAATTACCAAAAAGTACAAAATTATTGAAACCAGAGAGCATCGATAAATTATTAGGTAATGTGAAAAAAAATTGTACAACTAAGTTTGATGAATCTATTGATTTAAATTTACAAATTAATAATAAGCAAAAAAAAAATGAAATTAATTTAAGAACATTTGTTAACATGCCATCAGGAACAGGAAAAAAAATTAAAGTTGCTGTCGTTTGTGAAGATTCTGTGATTAATGAAGCTAAAAATGCAGGTGCAGATATAGTAGGTGGTGAAGATTTAATTGAAAAAATTAAAGATGGAAATCTAAATTTTGAAAAGCTTATTAGCACAACAGGAATGATGATCAAATTATCTAAACTAGGAAAAATTTTAGGACCCAAGGGATTAATGCCTAACCCAAAACTTGGTACAGTTACAAATGATATTAAAAAAGCAATAACAGATGTTAAATCTGGTCAAGTTGAAATTAAGAATGATAAAGATGGAAATATAGGTCTAAGTCTAGGAAAAAAAACTTTTACTGATGAAAAATTGTTAAAAAATTTTGAGGCAGTTATTGATGTTTTAGAAAGAGAAAAAGGAAATAACACCGTAAAAGGTGATTTAATTAAAAATGCTTATTTAACATCAACAATGGGAATATCATACAAAATCAAGTTACCAAAAAATATTTAATTATGATGAATAAAGAACAAAAGAAAAATTATATTAAAAACATGACAGCTCAATTTGAAAGTAGTGAAGCAGTCTTAGTAACTCATTATCAAGGTTTAAACATGAAACAACTTGATGATTTAAGAAAACAAATGAGAGAACATGGTATTCAATTTAAAATTACAAAAAATAGAATTACTAAATTAGCATTACAAAACTCAAAATGTAAAGATTTAGTAAATTTATTTAATGGCCCTACAGCAGTTGCCTTTTCAAAAGATGCAATATCATCAGCAAAAATTCTAACTAAATTTTCTAAAGAAAATAAAAATTTAAAGATTCTTGGTGGTATTATGGGACAAGATGTTTTAGATGTCGCAGGAGTTGCAAAAGTAGCCACTTTACCTACTCTAGATGAAGCAAGGGGTACAATTGTTGGTATTTTAAGGTCTCCTGCTCAAAAAATCACAAGTATTTTGCTTGCACCTGCTTCAAAAATCGCTATTTTAGCGCTCGAAAAAAGTAAAAATTAAACCCTAGAAAAATACAAAACATTATGGCAGACTTAAATAAAATTATTGAAGACTTATCAAGTTTAACTGTTGTTGAAGCAGCTGAACTTTCAAAACAACTAGAAGAAAAATGGGGAGTTACAGCTACAGCAGCTGTAGCAGCAGCTCCAGCAGCAGCAGGTGCGGCACCAGTAGAAGAAAAAGATGAATTTACTATTGTGCTAGCGGCAGCAGGTGACAAAAAAATTAATGTCATTAAAGAAATTAGAGCTGTTACTTCATTAGGATTAAAAGAAGCAAAAGATTTAGTAGAGGGAGCACCAAAAGATGTTAAAACTGGTGTGAACAAAAAAGAAGCTGAAGAAATTAAGAAAAAACTAGAAGCAGCTGGAGCTAAAGTAGAACTTAAGTAAATTAATTTTAAAATTTTAAGCGCCAATTATTTATTAGTTGGTGTTGATGTATAAATGCGATTATCTTTTACGGAAAAAAAAAATATAAGAAAAAATTTCGGAAAACTTAAAGAAAGTTTATCAATACCTAACTTAATTGAAGTTCAAAAAAATTCATATAAAGAATTAACAGAATATAATACTGATCCAAATCTTAATTTAGTAAAGGGATTTAATAGAGTTTTTAATAGCATTTTTCCAATTCAAGATATTAATGAAAAAGCGACTTTAGAATATGTATCCTACAAATTTGAAAAACCAAAGTTTGATACTGAAGAATGTATACAAAGAGGTTTAACTTATTCATCGGCACTCAAATGTACTTTAAGATTAGTTGTATACGATATTGATCAAGAAAATAATACAAAAGATATTTTATCAGCAAAGGAACAAGAAGTTTACATGGGTGAAGTTCCTATGATGACAAATAGCGGAACATTTATAACAAATGGTGTTCAAAGAGTGGTCGTAAATCAAATGCATAGAAGTCCTGGTGTATTTTTTGATCATGACAAGGGCAAATCACATGCAAGCGGTAAACTTTTATTTAATTGCAGAGTTATTCCTAATAGAGGTTCTTGGCTAGACTTTGAATATGATGTTAAAGATTTTTTATATTTTAGAATTGATAGAAAAAAGAAACTTTTAATTACTACTCTTTTAATGGCATTGGGATATTCAAAAAATGATATAGCAGATGAATTTTATCAAAAACAAACATTTACTTATGATAATGATTTAAAGAAATGGCTAACAGATTTTAATCCTGAAATATACAAAGCTAAAAATTTTTACGAAGAGATAATAGATGCAAAATCTAAAAAGGTAGTAGTTAAATTAGGAGAAAAAATAAATTTTTTAAATGCTAAAAAATTAGCTAATGATGGTTTAAAGCAAATATATGTTTCGAACGATTCTTTGTATGGAAAATTTCTACACAAAGAAATAACTATTGGTGATGAAGTTTTTTCTATTGGTACAGAATTAAACGAAACAATATTAGAAAAAATAATTAATTCAAATATTTCGTCAATAAATCTCGCAATAACAAATTCTATTAATAAGGGAGCATATTTATTACAAACTTTACTTAATGATAAAAATAATACTAAAAAAGATTCTATAACTGAAATTTATAAAATATTAAGACCGGGCGAACCTCCTACTTTGGATATAGCAAATCAAATTTTTCAAAATTTATTTTTTAATTCTGAAAGATATGACTTGTCTGATGTAGGAAGAGTGAAAATGAATTCAAGACTAAGTTTACAATGCTCTGATAAAATTACAATTTTAAGAAACGATGATATTTTAGCTATTATAAAAAAGATGTTAGATCTGCGTGATGGAAAAGATGAAGTAGATGATATTGATCATTTAGGAAATAGAAGAGTTAGATCAGTTGGTGAACTAGTTGAAAATCAAGCAAGAATTGGTGTCTATAGAATGGAAAGAGCTATTAAAGAAAAGATGACGACCTTAGATATTGAGTCAGCGATGCCTCAAGATTTAATTAATGCTAAACCTTTAACAATTTCTTTAAAAGATTTTTTTGCTACATCTCAATTATCTCAATTTATGGACCAAACTAACCCACTATCAGAAATTACTCATAAAAGAAGAGTTTCTGCTTTAGGTCCGGGAGGTTTAACTCGTGAACGTGCAGGATTTGAAGTTAGAGATGTACACCCAACTCATTACGGAAGAATTTGCCCAATTGAAACACCAGAAGGACCTAATATTGGTTTAATAAATAGTTTATCTACTTATTCAAAAATTAATAAATATGGATTCATAGAAAGTCCTTATAAAAAAGTAAAAGATGGTATTGTTCAAAATTCAATTGAGTATTTGTCTGCCATGGAGGAAACAAAATTTACTATTGCGCAAGCTAACTCTAAAATAGATAAAAATGGAAAATTTGTTGAAGATTTAGTTTCGTGTAGATTGAGCTTAAATTTTATATTATCAAAACCTGAAAATATTGACTACATAGATGTATCACCAAAACAATTAGTTTCAGTAGCAGCATCATTAATACCTTTTTTGGAAAATGATGACGCTAACAGGGCTTTAATGGGATCAAATATGATGAGGCAAGCTGTTCCTCTTTTAAAACCAGAGTCACCATTGGTTGGAACAGGTATTGAGGGCGATGTAGCATTAGATTCTGGAGTTACAATTGTTGCTAAAAGAGATGGTATTGTTGATAAAATTGATGGAAAAAGAATTGTTATTAAAGCTACAGGAGAAACGGACTTAAAAAAATCATCTGTTGACATATACAACTTGCAAAAATTTAAAAGATCAAATCAAAATACATGCATTAATCAAAAACCCCTTGTTAGAGTCGGTGACATTGTTAAGCTTGGAGATATTATAGCAGATGGTCCATCAACTAAGCTTGGAGAATTAGCGTTAGGAAAAAATGTAACTGTAGCATTTATGCCTTGGCAAGGTTATAATTTTGAAGACTCAATATTAATTTCAGAAAGATGTGTAACCGATGATGTTTTTACATCAATTCATATAGAAGAATATGAAGTTATGGCAAGAGATACAAAACTTGGTGAAGAAGATATTACTAGAGATATACCTAATGTTAATGAAGAACAACTAAGAAATTTAGATGAGTCAGGAGTTGTTTATATTGGAGCTGAAGTTAAACCTGGGGACATTTTAGTAGGAAAAGTTACTCCAAAAGGAGACTCGGCATCAGGACCTGAGGAAAAACTTTTAAGATCTATATTTGGCGAAAAAGCTATAGATGTTACCGACACTTCATTAAAAATGCCTAGCGGCAGTGGTGGTATTGTTGTGGATGTAAGAGTTTTTAATAGGCATGGTGTTGAAAAAGATGAAAGATCGATAACAATAGAAAGAGCACAAATAGAGTCAGTATTACAAGATAAAAATGTAGAAGAAGAAATTTTAGAGCGAAGTATCAAACAAAGAGTTGATCAGATTTTAAATGGTTTAAATATAAATAAAAAGATTAAAAATATTAATTTAGGTGAAAAAATAGATTATGAAAAAATTGATAATTTAAATATTTCAGATGTGTTTAAATTAACAGTAGATAATGAAAAAAAGAACTCCTCTATTCTTGAACTAAAAGATCAATTCAACAATGCAAAACAAGATATACAAGAAAGATTTGAAGATAAAGTTTTAAAAATAAGAGAAGGAGATGATTTATTACCTAGTGTTATGAAAATGGTAAAAGTTTTTGTTGCAATTAAACGTAGATTGAGACCTGGAGATAAAATGTCTGGACGTCACGGAAATAAAGGCGTTGTTAGTAAAATCGTTCCGATTGAGGACATGCCATATAGAGAAAATGGAAAGCCTGTTGATATAGTTTTAAATCCTTTAGGAGTCCCAAGTCGTATGAATGTAGGTCAAATATTAGAAACACATCTTGGATGGTCATGTACTGAGCTTGGCGATAAAATAAAAGAATTAGTAAATACAAATCAAAAAATTATTGAAAGAAATGACAAAATATCAAATTTTTTAGAGTTGGTTTATGGAAAGGAATTTTTTAAAGAAACTATTAATAATTTAAACAAGTCAGAGTTTAATGATTTGTGTAAAAATTTACAAAATGGCATTCCTATAGCAACACCAGTTTTTGATGGGGCTAAAGAAGCAGATGTAACTAAAATGCTTGATTTTGCTAAGTTACCTAAATCTGGGCAAACTTACTTATGGGACGGTAGGACTGGTAATAAATTCGACAGACCAGTTACAGTAGGTACAATTTACATGTTAAAATTACATCATTTAGTTGAAGATAAAATTCATGCCAGATCAACAGGACCTTATAGTTTGGTTACTCAACAGCCACTTGGGGGTAAAGCTCAATTAGGAGGACAAAGATTTGGTGAGATGGAAGTTTGGGCATTAGAAGCATATGGAGCATCATATACGTTGCAAGAAATATTAACTGTTAAGTCCGATGATGTAGCTGGAAGAGTAAAAGTTTATGAAACTATTGTTAAAGGAGAAGAAAATTTTGAATCTGGAATACCAGAGTCTTTTAATGTTCTAGTAAAAGAAATTAAAGCTTTAGCTTTAAATGTGGAATTAAATTAATGATGAAAAAAGAAATTACAAATTTATTTAAAAGTAACGAAATATCGGAAAGCCAGAACTTTAGCAGCATAAAAATTACATTGGCAAGTCCTGAAAAAATTAAATCGTGGACATACGGTGAAATAAAAAAACCTGAAACTATAAATTATAGAACCTTTAGACCAGAAAAAGATGGTTTATTTTGTGCAAGAATATTCGGTCCGATAAAAGATTATGAGTGTTTGTGTGGAAAATATAAGAGAATGAAATTTAGAGGAATTATATGTGAAAAATGTGGTGTTGAAGTAACCAAATCAAATGTGAGAAGAGAAAGGATGGGGCATATTAATTTGGCTACACCTGTCGCTCATATTTGGTTTTTAAAATCCTTACCTAGTAGAATTTCTTTAGCAATTGATATGAAGTTAAAGGAAGTAGAAAGAGTTTTATATTTTGAAAATTTTATTGTAATTGAACCGGGACTTACTGGATTAAAAAAAAATCAACTTTTAAATGAAGAAGAACTTACTAAGTATCAAGATGAATATGGAGAAGAATCATTTACCGCAGGTATTGGTGCAGAAGCTATTCTAGAAATATTAAAATCTATCGACTTAGAACAAGAAAAAAATACTTTAGTAAAAGCAATTAAAGAGACAAAATCTAAAGTTGCTGAAGAAAGAGCTATTAAAAGGTTAAAACTTGTTGATTCTTTTATTGAAACTGGCAACAAACCTGAGTGGATGATACTTACAGTAGTGCCAGTTATTCCACCAGAGTTAAGACCATTAGTTCCTTTGGATGGAGGTAGATTTGCTACTTCAGATTTAAATGATCTTTATAGAAGAGTTATAAATAGAAATAATAGATTAAAAAGATTAATAGATTTAAAGGCACCTGACATAATTATTAGAAATGAAAAAAGAATGCTCCAAGAGTCTGTAGACGCATTGTTTGACAATGGAAGAAGAGGAAGGGTTATTACAGGAACAGGTAAAAGACCTTTAAAATCATTGGCTGAAATGCTTAAAGGAAAACAAGGTAGATTTAGACAAAACTTACTAGGCAAAAGAGTCGATTATTCAGGAAGATCTGTAATTGTTGTCGGGCCAGATTTAAAATTACATGAATGTGGTTTACCAAAAAAAATGGCTTTAGAACTATTTAAACCTTTTTTATATGCTAGATTAAATAAACTAGGATTAGCATCAACTATAAAACAAGCCAAAAAAATTGTCGAAAAAGAAAAAAATGAAGTGTGGGATGCATTAGAAATTATAGTAAGAGAACACCCGGTTATTTTGAATAGAGCACCAACATTACATAGGTTAGGTGTTCAAGCTTTTGAACCTAAATTAATTGAAGGTGATGCTATTGAATTACACCCTTTAACGTGTGCAGCATTTAATGCAGATTTTGATGGGGACCAAATGGCAGTTCATATACCGTTAAGCTTAGAAGCACAATTAGAAGCAAGAGTTTTAATGATGTCAACAAACAATATATTAAGTCCATCTAATGGAAAACCTATAATTGTTCCTAGTCAAGATATGATTCTTGGAATTTATTACTTATCGCAACCACCTTATCAAACAACAAAAGTTGAAGGTTATTTTGTTAACAATTCGGAAATAGAACATGCTTTAGAATCCGGTCAAATTAAAGTTCATTCAAGAATTATTTCAAGATTTGAAACAGTAGATGACAATGGAAATAAGAAGTTTGAAAAATATACAAGTACAGTAGGACGTTTTCTTTTGGCAAATTTATTACCAAAAAATAAAGATATAAAATTTAGTTTAATAGATAGATTGTTACCAAAAAAAATAGTTTCAGAAATTATTGATATGGTTTTTAGATTTACCGGTCAAAAAAGCACAGTTATTTTTTGCGATAAATTAAAAGATCTAGGTTTTAAACATGCTTTTAAAGCAGGCATATCCTTTGGAAAAGATGATCTAATCATTCCAGATAATAAAGAACAGTTAATAAATGAGACAAAAAAATTAATATCTGATTATGAAAATCAATATTCTGAGGGCTTAATTACTAGAGGTGAAAAATATAATAAAGTAGTTGACGCATGGTCAAAATGCACTGACCGTGTAGCTGCTGAAATGATGAAAGGAATTTCAACTACTAAAACTACAGAAGATGGTTTAAAAATTAATTCTGTATTTATGATGGCTGATAGTGGCGCAAGAGGGTCTGCAGCGCAAATGAAACAGTTAGCTGGTATGAGAGGTTTAATTGCCAAGCCTTCCGGAGAAATCATTGAGTCACCAATAACATCAAATTTTAAAGAGGGACTTACTGCACTTGAGTATTTTAATTCAACACATGGAGCAAGAAAAGGATTAGCTGATACTGCCTTAAAAACTGCAAATTCAGGCTATTTAACAAGAAGACTTTGTGATGTGGCGCAAGATTTAACAGTCACTAAAAAACATTGTGAAAATCCAAGTCATATAAAACTTTCTGAAATTATTGAAGGCGGTAACGTTATAGTTAGTCTTTCAGAGAGAGCTTTGGGTAGAGTGGCTGCAGATAATATTAAAAATCCTGTAAATGGAGAATTAATTCTTAAAAAAGATGAAATGATAGATGAAAACGCCTGCGAAAGAATCGATGCTGGTGGAGTTAAACTTGTAAAAGTTTATTCAGTTATAACATGCAGTTTAAAAGAAGGAGTGTGCGCAAGATGCTATGGTAGAGATTTAGCTAGAGGTAAAATGGTTCATGTAGGAGAAGCTATTGGTATGATTTCTGCACAATCTATCGGTGAACCAGGAACTCAATTAACCATGAGAACTTTTCACGTAGGCGGTACAGCACAAATTAAACAAGACTCTCAAATTGTAACTAAAAACGAAGGTACTTTAAAAATTATAAATACAAATTTAATTGAAGACTCTAAAAAAAATCTCGTAGTTATGGGTAGAAATACTCAATTATCAATAGAAGATGATAAGGGAGCACAAATTGCTTTGTATAAAATACCATATGGTTCAAAATTATTCTTTCAAAATGAAGATAAGATTAAAAAAAATACAAAAATTTGTGAATGGGATCCTTACACAACTCCTGTTATAGCTGAAAAAAGTGGCTTAGTAAGTTATGTTGATTTAATTGATGGTGTTTCTTTAACAGAAACTGTAGATGATGCTACAGGTATTTCATCTAAATCTGTTATAGATTGGAGATCTCAGTCAAAAAATACTGACCTTAAACCTAGAATAACTCTTAGAGATGAAAAAGGAAATGTTATAAAAAAAGCAGATGATAATGAAGCTAGATATTATTTAGTTCCTGATTCAATTTTATCAGTTAAAGATGGTCAGAAAATCTTTGCAGGTGATGTATTAGCAAGATTGCCTAAAGAAACTTCAAAAACTAAAGATATAACCGGTGGATTACCACGTGTTGCAGAGCTATTTGAGGCGAGAAAAGCAAAAGACAGTGCTATTATTGCTGAAAATGATGGCAAGGTATTATTTGGAAAAGAGGTAAGAGGAAAACAAAGAGTATCAATAGTCTCTGAAAATGGAGAGTCTTCAAATTATCTAATTCCTAAAGGGAAACATATAAATTTTAATCAAGGAGAAGCAATTAAAAAAGGTGAATATTTATTAGATGGTCAACCACTACCACATGATATTTTGAGAATTTTAGGTGTTGAAGAATTGACAGATTATTTTGTAAATCAAGTTCAAGAAGTTTACAGACTCCAAGGAGTAGTTATTAATGACAAACATATTGAAACAATTTTAAAACAAATGTTAAAAAAAATTGAGGTTAAAACATCAGGAGATTCCAATTTGTTGCCAGGGGAGATTGTTGAAAGAGTAAAGTATATGAATATTAATGAAAAATTAAAAAATGAAAATAAAAAGCCTGCTCATGGTGAGAGAGTTTTAATGGGCATAACTAAAGCATCTTTGCAAACGGAGTCATTTATTTCAGCAGCATCTTTTCAAGAAACTACTAGAGTTTTAACTGATGCCGCTATAAGAGGGAAAATTGACACTCTTCAAGGGTTAAAAGAAAATGTGATTGTGGGTAGATTGGTACCAGCAGGAACAGGTTCTATTAAAAATAATTGGAACAGAAAAGCTGTTGAAGATGATCAAAAATTTCTTGCTGATCAAGAAAAGTTAGAAACTGCAGAAACCCAGACAAATCAATAGAAAAACCACCATTTTTTACAAGTTTTAAGTTTGACAAAAACTAATTCTATAGTATTTTGTCGATGTTTTTGGTTGGAATGTAGTGTCTTGTATACTAAACGCTGCCATTTAATATTTGAATATATTTCAGTTATTTTCTCCAAAAATATTAAATTATTAATTTAAAAAAAATAGATATATGCCGACTATTAACCAATTGCTAAGAAAAAAAAGAATAAGACCAAAAAGCAGAGATAAAGTACCAGCGTTAGAAAAATCTCCTCAAAAAAGAGGAGTATGTATTAAAGTTTATACAACAACACCAAAAAAACCAAACTCAGCATTAAGAAAAGTAGCAAGAGTAAGATTGTCAAATGGCCATGAGGTAACTTCTTATATACCTGGGGAAGGTCACAATCTTCAAGAACATTCTGTTGTCTTAATTAGAGGTGGTAGAGTTAAAGATTTACCTGGTGTTCGTTATCATATATTAAGGGGAAATTTAGACACGCAAGGGGTTACTTCAAGAAAACAACAACGATCAAAATATGGAGCTAAAAAAGGTAAATAAAAATGTCTAGAAAAAGAAGTGCACCTAAAAAAATTTCTCCTGTTGATCCAAAATATAAATCAACAATTATACCAAAATTAATTAATTCAATTATGTACAATGGAAAAAAAATTACTGCAGAAAAAATTGTATATGATGCAATGGAAAAAATTAAAACTAAATCTAAAGATGAACCTATAAATATATTTAATGAAGCAATAAATAATATTAAACCTACTGTTGAAGTAAGATCTAGAAGAGTTGGTGGTGCAACATACCAAGTTCCTGTTGAAGTTAAAGCAAATCGATCTCAAGCTTTAGCAATTAGATGGTTGATTGAAGCATCGCGAAAAAGAAAAGATAAAAAAATGTCTGATAAAATTTTTAATGAAATTTACGATGCTTATCAGAGTAAAGGGTCTGCTATTAAAAAGAAAGAAGACACACATAAAATGGCAGAGTCAAACAAAGCTTTTGCGCATTTTAGATGGTAATAGATTATGGCGAGAACTCACACATTAAATAAATACAGAAATATTGGTATCATGGCACATATTGATGCTGGTAAAACGACTACAACTGAAAGAGTTCTTTATTATACGGGGAAGAGTCACAAAATAGGTGAGGTTCATGATGGTGCGGCAACAATGGATTGGATGGAACAAGAACAAGAAAGAGGAATCACAATTACTTCTGCGGCCACAACTTGTTTTTGGAGAGATCATAGAATTAATATTATTGATACCCCAGGACACGTAGATTTTACAATAGAAGTAGAAAGATCATTAAAAGTTCTTGATGGAGCTGTAGCTGTATTTGATGGAGTTGCAGGAGTTGAACCGCAATCTGAAACTGTTTGGAGACAAGCTGATAAATATAAAGTTCCTAGAATTTGTTTTGTTAATAAATTAGATAGAACTGGAGCTAATTTTTTTATGTGTGTTGACATGATTAAAGAGAGACTAGGAGCAAAACCTCTAGTTTTACAAATTCCTGTTGGTATTGAGTCGTCATTACAAGGCGTTGTTGATTTAGTTAAAATGAAAGCAATTATTTGGAAAGATGAAACTCTTGGTGCTGAGTTTGAGATTAAAGACATACCTGAAGATTTAAAAGAAAGTGCAAATAAATATAGGCAAGATTTAGTAGAAACAGCTGTAGAACAAGATGAAAAATTGATGGAAAGTTATTTAAATGGAGAAAATATTAAAGAAGAAGATTTAATAAAATGTATAAGAAAAGGTTGTCTTAACTTTGATTTTGTACCAGTTTTAACTGGATCAGCTTTTAAAAATAAAGGTGTACAGCCATTATTAGATGCCGTTGTTGATTATCTGCCAAGTCCAGTAGATATTGGATCAATTAAAGGAACAAAACCTGGTTCTGATGAAGAATTGGAAATGAAATTTGATGATCAAGCACCTTTTTCAGCTCTTGCATTTAAAGTTGCAAACGACCCTTTTGTTGGATCGTTAACATTTATTAGAATTTATTCTGGAACAATTAAATCAGGTACGGGTATTTATAATACTTCAAGAGATAAAGAAGAGAGAGTTGGAAGAATGTTGTTAATGCATGCTAATTCTAGAGAAGATATTAAAGAAGCAAACACTGGCGATATAGTTGCCCTTGCTGGATTAAAATACACTATTACGGGTCACACTTTATCAGATGAAGACTCTCCTGTTTTATTAGAACCTATGGAATTTCCAGATCCTGT
Organism: uncultured Pelagibacteraceae bacterium; assembly: GCA_902551735.1. Taxonomy (GTDB): domain Bacteria; phylum Pseudomonadota; class Alphaproteobacteria; order Pelagibacterales; family Pelagibacteraceae; genus Pelagibacter. The sequence goes on from CACDEK010000019.1 coordinate 18,216, forward strand.
TATAGAAATTGCTGTTGAACCTAAAACCAAAGGTGATCAGGAAAAAATGGGTGAAGCTTTAGGACGTTTAGCCAAAGAGGATCCATCATTTAGAGTAACGACTGATGAAGAGTCAGGCCAAACTATTATAAAAGGTATGGGTGAGTTACATTTAGATATAATTGTGGATAGAATGAAAAGAGAATTTAAAGTCGAAGCAAATATCGGAGCTCCTCAAGTAGCATATAGAGAAACAATTTTAGGAAACGCAACAGCAGATTATATTCATAAAAAACAAAGCGGTGGTGCAGGACAATTTGCTAGAGTTAAGCTTCAAATTGAACCTTTAGAACCAGGAAAAGGTAGAGAAGTTGAAAATAAAATTAAAGGAGGCGCTATACCAAAAGAATTTATACCTGGTGTAGAAAAAGGAATAGAGTCTGTTTCAGACTCAGGAATTTTAGCAGGTTTTCCAATAATTGATTATAAAGTAACTATAATTGATGGCTTACACCACGATGTTGACTCCAGTGTTTTAGCTTTTGAATTGGCATCAAGATATTGTTTTAAAGAAGCATGTCAGAAAGCAACTTTAAAATTATTAGAGCCTATAATGAGAGTCGAAGTTGTAACACCAGAAGATTATATGGGAGATGTAATAGGTGATTTAAATAGTAGAAGGGGTCAAATTAATACTCAGGAGCAGAGAGGAAATGCAACTGTTATTACAGCAATGGTTCCTTTAGCTAATATGTTTGGTTATATAAATAGTTTAAGATCAATGTCACAGGGAAGAGCTCAATATTCAATGTTTTTTGATCATTATGATAAAGTTCCACAAAATGTTCAAGATGAAGTAACAAAAAAAGCAGGATGATTTATGGATAAACAAAATATTCGAATTAAACTAAGAGCATATGACAATAAAATATTGGACCAATCTACTGAAGAAATAGTAAATACTGTTAAAAGAACAGGTGCTAATATTAAAGGACCAATTCCACTACCTACAAAGATTGAAAAATATACAGTATTAAGATCACCCCACATTGATAAAAAAAGTAGAGAGCAGTTTGAAACAAGAACACATAAAAGACTTATCGATATTATTGAACCAACGCCACAAACAGTAGAAGCTTTAATGAAATTAGATTTGGCTTCTGGAGTGGATGTAGAAATTAAGATTTAATTATGAGTGAATTAGGATTAATAGGAAAAAAGATTGGAATGACTAGAGAATTTTATAAAACAGGACAGTCAGTTCCTGTT